>DATAKV010000647.1:0-6029 GCA_036261375.1 Anaerolineales bacterium | reverse complement strand
TTGATCTCGATCCCGTTGCGCTGGCAGTAATACAGAAACAGGTTCATCAGCTCGGGCCAGGCATCGTTGACTTCATCCGAAAGCATGACCGTTCCGGGAGGGGGATTTTGTTTGTACCCCATAGCGCGGTACAGGCTCGTCCCGGCCATCCAGGCAGCAACGGAAAGAGTGGTGCCGGCGTGGCCTTTGCCATCGGAGGATAGAAAATGATTCTGCAGCACGCCCAGGAATTCGAGGGCGGCATCGTAGCGTTTTTTCTGCATTTCCGGAGACCCAAAGGGATCGTTTTTTTGGGGTTCCTTTTTTGCAGGTTTTTTGAACAGGTCCGAGAGCGGCATACATTTCTCCTTGTATAGGCCAATCATACTCCTGCCGCCATGCGCCTGGATTTACAGAAATGTTATGTCGCAAGTGAGCCTATTCAACTCGGATGGAGAATGTGACCATCTCCTGCGGCTGCGCGTCGCCGGAGGGAGGGTAATAGCCCAGTTCGATCGTGGTCTCCCCCGTTTCGATCGCGCTAAAGGTCCACACGTCCACGCCGCCCGAGCCGGGGATAATCGGTTGTTCGGCGATGTATGTCTGTTCCATCAGCTGGAGGAGATTCGCATCCAGCTCACGGACGAGATCCCAGCGATAGCCCGTAGACGGATTGTAAGGCAGTACGATATCGAAGGTCTGGCCGGGGCCGACCACGATCAGCTGCGTCGGATCCGTGGGCTCGGGCAGGGGGTTGGGTGTCTCAGCTGTGGGCAGGAGTGGCGGAGTGGGCGTGGGAGTGGTCGAAAACGTTGCACATCCAAGCAGCAGGATCAAAGTTGCCGACAAAAGAAGCATTTTTCTCATCGTCACCTCCCTGTTAAGTATACATGAGGATGCAGTCGGGCGATTCCATGCCCCGTTTCGGTCTGGTAGATGATGTGGGTTCAGCTTGGAGTAAAATACACGCATCTGTGCCATGTTGAACCTCCTCCATATCGATCCATGTCAGAAGTAACAGCGGGTTTTCACTCTCTGCCCTCCGAATATCAGCAGGTGCTCCGGCTGGCGCAGGACCGGCACCAGATTCGCGTGAGTCCTTTGCAAACGCTGGTAGGAGGCTGGTCGGGGGCGGTTGTCTATCTGGTCAGCGTTTCATGGAACGGAAGCGGGCGCGTCGAGCACTGCATCCTCAAGCTGGATCGCAAGGGCAAGGCGGCGAGATCTGACGAAGTCACACGGCACAATGCGGTCATCGCAACAGCCCCGCCCGGGTTTGCGCTCGCCCACATCGCCGAGCTGGTCTTTGAGCGGGTCGAGCACGAAGGCGCCATCGCTATTTTCTACCGGATCGCCGGTCAATCGCTCCAGAAGTATCGTCCTCTGTCCACCTACGAACGTCAGAGTCAGATCGAAACCATATTCGAAAAGACAAATGCTGTCCTTTTGGATGAGTGGAATACGGGTCGGCGATTCGAACAGGCGCCTCACCCCCAAGAGGTTTTGAGCAAATGGCTGGGCTTTCGACTGGAACCGGCTCAAAACATTGAACAATTCCTGCAGACCACATGCGGCATCCTTCCGGATGTCGCCGGCCTGCTCATCAATGGACATGTTTTTCATAACCCCTTCCTGTATGCCCGTAACGCCGATCCCTGGGGCAGGATTCGTTCCATGGATGTTGCCACTGGATTGATCCATGGCGATCTGAACACCAACAACATCCTGGTGAGGTTCTCTGACGATAAGATCTCTCTCGAGGGTTATTATCTGATCGACTTCGCCCTGTTCAAGGATGGGATGCCGCTGTTATACGACCAGCGCTACCTGGAAATGTCCTATCTGATGCAGGCCCTGTCGCAAATTTCCTTCGCGAAGTGCGTGGACTTTCTCACGTTACTGGCCGTGGCGGATGTCCCTGATCCGTTCAAGGTGCCTATCGAAACATCCGGCGTTGGGGCGGTTGTCGCCTCGACGCGCCTTGCATTTGCTGCCTGGGTGACTGAAAACCATCCAAGCCTGCATGATGATCTGTGGGGACAATACTGGCTGGCTGGAATCGCCGCCGGACTGGCCTACACCCACAAGACGGGCCTGCCTGACGATCAGCGACTGGCTGGGCTGATCTACGCAGCAGCCAATCTCAGGCGCTATGCCGCTGCCTATAAGCTGCCCCAGCCGACAAGTGTTGAGCTTCTCTTCGATGAGAGTGAATCCGATCCCGACTCGCCCGGCTCCTTGAAAGCTGGGAAGCCGCGTCACAATCTGCCCGCACAATCGACCCCATTCATCGGCCGTGCCTCGCAGGTCGCTGCGCTTCGAGAACTGATCCACGACCCGGATGTGCGCCTGATCACCCTGCTGGGGCCTGGCGGCACCGGCAAGACGCGGCTCAGCCTGCAAACTGCCCGGGAATCGCTGGATCATTTCCCACACGGCATATTCTTCGTCCCGCTAGCAGATGACATCCAGGCAAACCAGCTGATCTCGCGAATTGCCCAGCAGCTCGAAGTCCGTGAAGGGGGCCGGCCCCTTCTCGAGAACATTACAGATTACCTGCGCGATAAAAACCTGTTACTCGTTCTGGACAATTTCGAACAGCTCATCACTGCTGCACCTATCGTTGACGACCTTTTGAAGACTTCTCCGCAGCTGAAGATCCTGGTCAGCAGCCGCACCCCCCTCAATTTGCGCGGGGAACATGAATATCCGGTTCCGCCATTGGACCTGCCTCCAGACGGCGACCCATCTGTTGAGGAGCTGGCAGATAATGAAGCCGTGCAGTTCTTTCTCGAGCGCGCACGGGCAGCCAAACCCAACTTCCAGTTGACAAGCGAAAACGCATCCACCGTCGCCGAGATCTGCCGCCGCCTCGACGGGCTGCCTCTCGCCCTGGAGCTGGCTGCCGCCCGCATCAAGCTCCTGCCGCCCCAGGCGATCCTGTCCCGGCTGGACGACCGACTGAAACTGCTTACCGGCGGCGCACGGGACCTGCCATCCCGTCACCAGACCCTGCGCAACACCCTCGAATGGAGCTACAGCCTGCTGGGCGAGGCAGAGAAAATCCTGTATTCGCGCCTCAGTATCTTCGTGGGTGGATTTACGCTAGAAGCCGCTGAAGCGGTCTGCAATACCGAAAACCGCTTCGACATCCTGGAAGGACTGACTTCGCTGGTGAATAACAGCCTGGTCCGCCAGGAGGATATGGATGGTGAACCACGCTTTACCATGCTGGAAACGATCCGTGCCTATGCTCTTGAGCGCCTCGCCGAGAGAAGTGAACTGGATGCACTGCGGGCAGCCCATGCCCACTACTTTGGGAATATTGTCGTTGAGCAGGTAACGTTTGGCTTGTACTCTCCCAAAGCTCTCCACTGGCTGAACTGGGTTGAACGAGAGAATGACAACATCCGCGCCACGCTGGCCTGGAGCCTGTCTGCCTCGGGAAGCAAGGAAATGGGAGTGAACGTGCTCTTCGCACTGACATGGTTCTGGTACCGGCGCGGCTATTGCATCGAGGGTAGTCATTGGACAGAACAGGCACTGGCCTTACCCGTCGTGCAGGCAGCCCCACCGCTGCGCAGCATAGCACTTCAAGCAGGTGGAATGCTGGCCCTCTGGCAGGGGAAACAGGACGCCGCCCTGTCGCAGATCCAGGAAAGCCTGCCCCTTGCGCAAGAACTGGAAAACGACTTTATGGTGGCGGCCTCGTATATGGCCAACGCGATTGTGTTTATCAATATGGGCAGAGATGAAATTGCACAGCCTCTCCTGGAAAAGGCCCGCCTGTTCTTCAAGGAAAAAATCCCGTATTTTCACGCCATTACCACTGTCCATCTCGGGAACGCTGAGCTGGGACTGGGACATCCCGAGCAGGCGCGTGCCTATCACGAGGAGGCGTACCGGGAGGCCCTGGCGCTCAATGAGAATTGGATCCAGAGTTTTGCACTGAACAACCTGGGCGAAGTGGCGCGCACGCAGGGACAGTATGACCTGGCGCGAAAATACTACGAGGAGTGCGTGGCCCTGCTCCGCGCTACAGGCGACAAAGGCGATCTGGCACGCTTCGTCCACAGCCTTGGATATGTCGCCCAGCATGAGGAGGAGTATGAACGTGCCGAAACCCAGTTCCGAAATAGCCTGACGTTGTTCCGCCAGTTGGGCAATCGGCGCGGCATGGCGGAGTGTATGGCCGGATTGGCCGGTCTGAAAGCCCGGCAGGGGAATGCGGGGTGGGGCGTGGTCATGCTCAGCGCGGCGGAGTCGGTGCTTAAGATCACGGGCGGCGCCTGGTGGCCGGCCGACCGCCTGGAAGTGGAGGCAAGCCAGGATGTCATACGCAGCGCAGTGAGTGAAGAGGAGTTAGCTGCTGCCCAGGTAAAGGGCCGGGCGATGAGCCTCGAACAGGCGCTGGCGTTCGCGACGGAGTCGTCGTGAGCAGCAACGTGGAGGAACCCAGCCTGAGGGTCAGCGTTGCCATCCTCAACCGGGTACTTTTTACTCATCCAAAGAACGGGACAACCATGCTGGTAATGGAACGCAAGGGGTCAGTGCGGGAGGATGGCAGCGTTCATGTCTGGGCACAGCCTTTCGGCGGCGCGGTCCGCATCCTGAATCCGGTCGCGCTGGGGCGGCTGATCGGTGCTGTTCGGTTCGATAGCGAGCGCTCGAAGATGGAGATGGATTTTCGAATTCTGATCCCGCCCTCCCGGTGGGATGCCTTGAAGGCCTACTGCTGCCAGGCCCTGGCCGAACCTGCAAATCGTGATTTGGAATCGTCACCGCATCGGGAGCTGGCCGAGGAATTTGAGGAGGCACTGGGCCTTGTACTTCAGGAGGATCAATACATTGCCCGGCCAGCCGGGTTTGTGTGGGAGGATCAACCAACCCCCAGCGGTAATTCCCGTGCGCGCGGCCTTCCCACCGTCCGGCTGTACCGGGTTTTCGATGTGCAGATCGTTGATGTGGCGCTGGCTGGTCGCCTGCTTGATGCCAGCGCAGGCCGATCTGACGAGGAGCTTGGGATGCTTGCGTTGCAGGATTTGCAGAACGGTGGTAGGGGATTCAAAACTTCCGTCCTGATCCTGCCGCTGCAAAAGGTTATGGACTCCTGGCTTGCGCTGTCTCCCCAAATGCGATACACAAAAATCAGGGTCGACCAGCATGAACTGGATGAGAGCCTCCTGGCGGTCTTGGGGGATGTGGATGTTCCGCAGTATAAGAGGAAGGTATAAAGGGCAGCGGTCTTGCGTATCCCTGGCCGATAATCCATACCAATTGGAGGCCTGAATGGTAAGATAGCCCCATTCTTGTTTCCGAAGCATCAGGATGATGAAAAATAAAAACCCGCCCGACACAATGAATATGGATGATCTGCAAGCCGAACTTCAGGCCCTTCGCCTCAGGCTGGAAACACTGGAATCAGCCGAGGCCGAGCAGCGGCGGATACTGGAGGTGTTCCGGGAGAGGGAGGAAAGATATCGAATCCTTCTGGATCAATCCAGCGATCCGATCTTTATGTTTTGTGAAGATGGCACCTACCGCTATGTCAACCAGGCGTTTGCGGATGGTGTTGGCAGAAAACTGGATGAGATCATCGGTTACAAGATCTGGGATGTTTTCCCACAGGAGGAGGCCGATAAACGATTTGCGGTTGTCAGGTGGGTGTTCGAGAATGGCCAGATGAAGGTGATCGAAGTGCGGGTGCCGAGGGAGGATGGCGATCGATATTACATCACGACGGCCAAGCCTATCCTCAACGAAAAGAACCAGGTCAGCTCCGTGATCTGCATTTCCAAGGAAATCACCGAGCGCAAACGGATGGAGGATGAGCTCCGCTATGTCAGCACGCACGATACGATGACAGGCCTGTACAACTGGCACTTCTTCCAGACCGAGATGGATCGCACGGAGGGCAGCCGCTCGTTCCCGGTGAGCATTGTGATCGCAGACCTGGATAACTTAAAGGCCATCAACGATCGATTCGGCCATAAAACCGGAGACGTAGTCATTGTCAGGGCCGCAAACCTGTTGAAAAGATCATTTCGGGC
>DATAKV010000646.1:0-10617 GCA_036261375.1 Anaerolineales bacterium | reverse complement strand
GTGCTCGAAAACCTGACTTTTTACGGCGGTGTGTATGGGATCACGGACAAGGCCCGCATCAAGCGGACCCTCGAGCTGGTCGACCTGCAGGGTCATAATTCCACGCTGACGCGCTCGCTCTCCGCCGGATGGCGCCAGCGGCTAGCCCTGGGAATCGCGCTGGTCCATGAGCCAAAATTATTGTTCCTCGACGAGCCCACTTCCGGTGTAGACCCTACCGCCCGGCGCGCCTTCTGGGACCTGATCTACGAGCTGGCCGAAAACGGTGTGACGATCCTGGTGACCACCCATTACATGGATGAGGCGGAATACTGCGAGCGTGTCGGGGTCATGCGGGCCGGGAAGCTGCTGGCGATGGATACGCCGTCGAATTTGAAGAAGAATATTATTCCCGGCGATGTGTGGGAGGTGTTCGCCGAGCCACTGGAGGCAGGTCTGTCTGTACTACCAGAGCTTGAAGGTGTGCTGCGAGTGGGTCTTGCAGGAGATCACTTAAGGACGATAACCAAAAGAGGCAAAAAGAAAGAAGATCTGTCGAGAGCTCTGCAAACAAGAAATGTGATTGTGCGCGATATTGTCAGTGGGGAGGCCACTCTGGAAGATGTCTTCATTTCACTGGCCCGTTAAACAACAGCACGTTTGAACGTTTCAGCGTTCAAACGTGCTGTTTAATGTTGGGGAACATTACTGCTGGACGGTTGTCTGCTCGGGGATGACGAGTGCCATGATCAGGTAGACCAGGGCGATCCCGCCGAATCCGGTGAAGAACGCCAGGATGGCCAGCAAACGAACGATGGTCGGATCGATGCCGAGGTACTCGCCCAGGCCTGCACATACGCCCGCGATCATGCGGTTGGACGTGCTGCGGGTCAGCTGCCGGTAGTTTGTGTTCATGTTGTGCTCCTTTCCAATGATTTCTACAGGGACATACGCAGGGAGGAGAACGAAGTTGCAGTTTTGAAGTCGGACGGTTTGCCGTCCGATGAAGGAGCAGGCTGCTTCAGTCCAAAAGGGTATTTCCCAATGGCTCCTCATAGGGTACGGTCAAATTCTCCGGCAACAGGCTGACACTGCTGTTCAACCCGTCAAAGTCTTTAGTATTCCTGATCTTTTCATTGACAATCAACACAGCTTCTATGCTGTCGTTCACCATGCGAGTCATGGTGTCTTCGCTCAGATATTGGTAGGGCAGGAACAAAAACCACTTATCTTCCTGTTCACTATAAAATTTGCGAATATGGTCATACTGGTGGTGTAACGCCTGTTCGTTCACAAATGGCAGATACGATCGAGGATATGGACAGGTCATAATCACGCGCCAGAAGATATGCTCGGGGTGGTCACGGACGTAGAGCTGGTCGAGTCCATACCAGTCACCTTTGACCAGACTCACCGCTTCCCTGCGATCTTTTTCGAATAGATCCCTGAATTGTCGTTTGGTGGTGGAAACGATCCGCTTTGCCCACATGATGTCACAGATCAGGTGGAAGAAATAGCCAAGCCGGAAACTGTAAAGCTCGATATCGTCTTCCGGCTTGATATCCTGTAGATATTGCCGGTAATACACAAGATCATGGATGGAATGTTCCTCTTCGCCGTGGCGCAGGAAGTGGGTCACCTCCTTGGGCGGGTCGAATTCCGTCCAGTCGGCGTTGGGGATGCCGGAGTCGGGGGAGAGATTCCCGAAGGTGAATGTGACTTCGTCCACTTCGGGGAAGTGGCTCAATAAATTCTCGGCGATACGTAAATGGGAGATCCAGGTGCCCATCATTCTCCAGTCATCTGGCGCTCGAAGATATCTTCTTGTCGGTTGCGAACATGGTCTTCACCGGCTGATCCATCAGCCGCTCAGCGAGGAACAACACTTTTATTTATATTTCCTGCTTTCCCAATAATTCGCCCCTGCAGCCCAAAGCAGGGCCAGGCCGATCAGAAGGTAGATCAGGGCCTGCAGTCCGAGCCATCGCAGTTGGGACAGACCAAACCCTGCAAACAAGATTCCTACAACCCCGTAAAAGATTGTGTTGCGCAGATAGTCCGAACCAACGCGTTTGGACTGCAGGATATTCTTTTCCAGCATGACATCCATTTCACGGACCCGTACCTCATGCAAGCCTCTGCAGGCCAGCGAATCTCCGGAAATGGCTGCGCAGTCGGAACACAGTCCGCGCTGGCAGTATTTGCACAATCCAACAGCCGGTCGTTCGGGATGGTAGAAACAGACCAAGATTATTCTCCTATGATCTGCACGACCAGCTGTCGCTGGCGCGGGCGGTTGTCGAAATCCACGTGGATGATCTGCTGCCAGGTGCCCAGGGTCAGCTTGAAATCGACAAACGGGATGGTCAGCGATGGACCGAGCAGCGCGGCGCGAACGTGGCTGTGACCGTTGCCATCGTGCCAGCGGGCATTATGGGCATACTCCCGGTCTTGGGGAACGATCTCATCGAACAGCCGGCGCAGGTCACTCAACGCGCCGCTCTCGTATTCGATGGTCGTCAGCCCACTGGTAGAGGACGGACAAAAGACGGTCACGGTTCCATCTACGAAGCCGCTGTCCGCCACGAGACGGGCGATCTGATTTGTGATGTCGTGGATATCTGCATCGCCGTGGGTGTTGAGGGAGATCGATTCTGTTTTCACGCCCATAATTTAAACCTTCTTTTGCTACTGAGTCATGATTCCACTGAGCAAAATAAAACTGTGCCTATATCTTCTCTACCGGATGACGTAGGATGGTCTTAAGTTTGGCCGGGTCCGCCTTGCGCGGGTCACCAAGATAGATCTCGTGATGCTTGCCGCCCAGGCCGACGCAATCGCGGTACCCGTTCTGCGTGGCAAAGGCGCGCATCTGCTCCACTGTGGCGGGCTCGGCCGCGTACGGGCCGATATGCATCATCTGAACACAGGGACCCTCTTCAAGATTATCCAGTCGAACTCTGGAAAGGTAGTCTGAATCGCCTTTTTTTCTACGGACCTGTTCCAGTCCTTCTGCAAATATCTCCGAGGTGATGACATCCGGCTGGAGGATCATCAGGGTATAGAACCAGTTATCCTTGATGGTGATGTCGAAGACCCCGTCCTCCACCCACCACAGTCCCTCCAGACCCATGACTGGATAATCGATCGCATTCGTCTTGCGTTTCTTCAACATAAATTTGAGCGTGTACGAGATGCTGTACAGTGCCTGGGTCGCTTCAACGAACGAGGGCGATTTCCCCGGTTCTGATCCTTTCTCGATCGCGCCGTCGATCATGGCAAACTGCAGGCGGGGTACCTGCACGATCTCCGGTTTCTTTGCCGAAGGCGCATACAAATATTTCAGTTCTTTTTTGAGGTCCAGCGTTTTCATTCTATATTCCTGTTCCTTGTCAACCTGTTTACTTGTCTACGTGTTTACTTCTTTACTCACCCTTGCGGATGATGTCCCTCCCATATTTTGCATTCAACGTATCCATGGCCTGCTGCAGACGGCGGGAGCGCTCCACGTCCATATCCCATAATCCCAATTGGCGGATCGGTGTGCCGAGTCCGCTGACACCTACACCGATCAGGCGCACGGCCTGATATGGTTTGCGGACAGACTTCATAAGCTCAAGTGCAGTTTTTGCGATCAGGTCGTCCTGGTCGGTCAGGTCGTTCAGGGTGGTCTGGCGGGTGAGTGTGGTGAAATCGGGCCAGCGGATCTTGAGCTTGATCGTCTTTCCGGCGAGATTATTTTTTCGCAGCTGCCGCGCCACTTCGATAGATTGTTCCCGCAGGGTCTCTTCCAAAACCTTGTCGTCGCGCACATCCTTCGAAAATGTGACTTCCTGGCTAATGGATTTAGTCTCATGCTCGGTGACCACCGGGCGATCATCGATTCCCTTTGCGTGGCGCGCCAGGTCGCGGCCGTTCTCACCGAACAGGCGGATGAGCTCCAGCTCGGGCCAGCGGGCGATGTCGCCGATCGTGCGGATCCCTAGCTCGGCCAGCCGCGCCGAGGTCTTCGGGCCAACGCCCCAGAGCATATCGGCGGGCAGCGGATCGAGAAAAGCCGCCTCCTCGCCGAACGGGACAACGGTCAATGCGTTGGGAGGCTCGGCCAGCCCCTGGGCTTTGATCCTCTGCAGGGCGAGCGACTTCCCAACCTCTGTGGCGAGCTTGGCCATGAGCTTATTTGAGGCGATCCCGAGCGAGCAGGGGAGATGCAGCTCGTCGCGGATGCGCGCCTGAAGCCCGCGGCCGAAGCGTTGAGGCTCGTCGCGAACGTCCGAAATATCCAGGAATGCTTCATCGATGGAGATTTGCTCCACGAGCGGCGTCTGCTCGTGGAGGATGTCCATCACTTTCTGTGACACTTCACGATACATCCGGTGCCGCGAAGAGACGACGATCAATCCCGGGCACAGGCGGATCGCCCGGGCCATTGGCATCGCCGAGCGGACTCCCATCCGTCGCGCCGCATACGAACAGGACGCCACCACACCCCGTTCCTCGGGCCGGCCTCCGACGGCAAAAGCCCTGCCCCGCAGGGAGGGATTCTGATTTTCTTCCACGGCACAGAAGAAAGCATCCAGGTCGAGGTGCAGGATCGTGCGCGGCATGGGTCCATTATAAGTAAAAAGAGTCACTCCGTAGATATTGAACAATCCTTAAAGAAAAGTTATACTAGAGGCGTATAGTCATTCCGTCTTTAAAGAGTGACTTGCGACCCGTCGGAGACTTTGGAACTTTTGGAGACATTCCAGCGTTCCAATGGATTGGATGTATTGGAGGAGGCTGTTATGAAATCGCGTTCGAAAGCGGCATCGGTATTTTTGCTTGTCGCGATGGTGTTATCGCTTGTGCCCGCAGCGGTTGCCCCATCGCCCGTATCTGCAGCGCAGGCCTGTACAGACCGGGCGCAGTTCGTCTCAGATGTGACTGTTCCGGATGGGATGAAGTTCAATCCCGGTGCGACATTCACCAAGACCTGGCGCCTGCGAAATGTCGGCACCTGTACGTGGTCCAACTCGTACACCATGGTGTACGACTCAGGCGCACAGATGGGCAGCACCACATCTGTAAATCTTCCGGGTGGAACGGCACCCGGCCAGACCGTAGATGTGTCTGTGAACCTGACGGCTCCGAATACCGCCGGGAGTTACCGGGGCTACTGGAAGTTCAAGAATGCCTCCGGCACGGCGTTCGGCATTGGCGCAGCGGCCAACCGGCCCTGGTGGGTGGAAATCGTTGTGACCGGTTCCACACAGACCGGAGTCATCTATAACTTCACAAACGAGGCCGGCGCAGCTACCTGGTCGAGCGGTGCAGGAGGACTGAGCTTCCCCGGCACGGAAAACGACACGAAAGGTTTTGCGCTCCGGCTCGAGTCGCCAACATTTGAGAGCGGGGTCACTGCCACGCAGCCTGGCCTGCTTGTCTCTCCTCACCAGATCACCAATGGCTTTATCCAGGGCGAGTATCCCGAATTCACCGTGCAGAACGGAGATCGCTTCCAGGCGACAGTTGGCTGCCAGGCTCAGGCGACCTCCTGTTATGTGGAATACCGCCTTGATTACAAGGTCGGTACGACCACCCGCACCTTCTGGAGGTTCCGCGAGCGTCATGAGGGCTGGACGTATAATGCAAACGTTAACCTCAGCCCGCTGGCCGGACAGAAGGTCAAGTTCATCCTGTATATCTCTGCTTATGGCTCTCCGACTGGCGACCGTGCGCTGTGGGGGAACCCTGTTCTTGTCCGCCCGGGTGTAACGACCACGCCCACGTCAACTGCGACGGCTACCGCGACGGCTACGGGCACGCCGCCCACGGCAACGGCGACTCCTACAGGGACAGTGCCTCCGTCTGCGTGTGACAAGGCGCAGTTCGTTACCGATGTGACTGTGCGTGATGGGACGGTCATGAACCCCGGTCAGGCCTTCCGCAAGACCTGGCGGATCAAGAACGTCGGAACCTGCGCCTGGACGACTTCCTACCAGATCGTCTATTACAGCGGTGAGCGGATGAACGGTCCGATGTCCGCTGCCTTCCCGGCCAATGTCCCTGTGGGCGCGACCTATGATTTCTCTCTCGATCTGACTGCCCCGACGACGCCTGGCTCCTACCGCGGTTACTGGATGTTCAAGAATGCCAATGGCGCACTCTTCGGCATTGGCGCCCAGGCCAACAAACCGTGGTGGGTCGATATCCGGGTCTCCGGTACCACGACCACTCCAACGGCGACCCCGACCGGCCAGGTTTCCAACCCGGTCTATAACTTCGCAACAGAAGCCTGCAAGGCTGCCTGGTTCAGCGGTGCGGGCTCTCTGCCCTGTCCCGGGACGGACGGAGATGCGAAGGGTTTCGTGCTCCAGGTGAGCAATCCCAAGTTGGAGACGGGCGTTATCGATAATCGCCCGGGGCTGATCACCTTTCCTCAAAACGTGCAGGACGGCTACATCCAGGGAATCTATCCTGCCTTCCGGGTCCAGACCGGTGACCGGTTTCGCTCGATCATCAACTGTGAAGGCGGGGCGACACTCTGTTATGTAGGGTTCCGCCTCGACTACCAGACCGGTACCGACCAGACGATCCGCCGGTTCTGGGGACCCTTCCTGGAGAAGCATGAACGCCTGGGCCAGTATTACACGGTGGATCTCAACCTGAACTCACTGGCGGGTAAGGATGTCAAGTTCATCCTGACCGTGCTGAGCGCCGGCGTTGCGACAGGCGACCGTGCCCTGTGGGTGAATCCGCACATTTACCGGCCGGGCGGCACCGCACCAACAGCTACAGGGACTGCGACCGCTACGGCAACAGGACAGACTGCCGCAACTGCCACGCCAACTGCTACAGGCACTGCGACGGCAACAGCAACAGGCCAGACCTCGAACACCGCCACACCAACACCCACAGGCACAGCAACAGTGACTGCGACCTCCACGGGCACTGCAACCCCAACAGGTACAGCCACCGCCACGGGCACCTCCACAGCCACAGCTACGCCAACACTCTCCAGCGGCGGCTCGACGAGCGGGGTCTTCCAGAACACAAAGTACAATTTCAAGTTTAACCTTCCCCCCGGCGCCTCGATCGTCAGCCAGACCGATAACATTGGGCGTGTGACACTCCCGATTGTGACCGGCGGGACGAACCTGCTCGAGAAATATGTCCAGATCCATGTGGTGGAGGACGCCAGTTCGTGCGTCAGCCCGGCGGTGGATGGAGTTCCCACCTCGACCGAGAACGTGACCATCAATAACGTCCAGTTTGTTAAGACGACCGGTCAGGGCGCGGCTGCGGGCAACCGCTATGATTGGACCGCCTATGCGACCACTCGTAACAACGCCTGCATCACACTGGCATTCATCCTGCACTCCGCCAATCCTGGCAATTACGCCACTCCTCCTCCGGAATTCGACATGGCCCAGGAATCGGCGGTGATCGGGACGACCATCAACACCTATAGTCTGATCAATCCGTAGCCTGGCCATCCGCTTCATCCTGGATGATGGGCCTGGTCCGTGTGGGCCAGGCTTTTTTACTTCACTTTTCGCCGCTGACCGTCTCCAACGGACAACGACCTTAAAGCGCCCTGGTGCAAGTACATGCCTACTGATCGTTCGACTCTCCTGCTAGCAGACGACGACCCGACCATTGCCGACAGCCTCGCGCCGTTCCTCGAGCGTGCCGGTTTTCATGTGCTGGTTGTCTCCGATGGGGTGAGCGCGTTGGAAAAAGCCCAGGCGCACCATCCCGAGCTGATCATCCTGGACGTATTGATGCCGCGCATGGACGGGCGCGAGGTGCTGCGCCGTCTGCGCCGCTCGCGCGTCTGGACACCCACCATCCTGCTCACCCAGGTGGGGGAGGCCTCCGAGCGGGCCCTGGCGCTGGAGGAGGGCGCGGACGATTACCTGAACAAGCCGTTCGACCCGCATGAGCTGCTGGCTCGCATCCGCGCCGTGCTGCGCCGGGCCCGGCCTGGGGAGCGCTCCCTGTCGGCCGCATGGCTGCTGACCGCCGAAGACCTGACCCTGGACCGGCGGGCCAGGCGTGCTACACTTGGGGGTGACACCATCGACCTCACTCCCAAGGCCCTGGCCGTCCTGGAATACCTGATGACCCATCCCGATGAAGCGATCACCCGCGAACGCCTGCTGGAGGCCGTGTGGGGCTGGGAATACCCCGCCGGCACACGCACTGTGGACACGCGCATGGCCGAACTGCGCCGAGCTCTGGACGATGATCCCGCGCAGCCGCGCTTCATCGAGACCATCTCCGGCGAAGGTTATCGCTTTATCGCTAAAGTCGAGGCAGAAGGTTAGACTTTCATGGCGAAAAGATTGTGGATCAACCTTCTGCTGATCTCCTTGCCATTCTGGGTCGGCCTGCTCTGCGGGATTCTCAGCCATTCCTTTTTGGAGCCAGAAACACCTGTTCTTGTCCAAACCGACTTGGGACTGGCTGCCTTTGTTTTCGGCGGGGTCGTTCGGCAGTGGTCGTTTTTTGGATTTCTGTTGGGCTTTCTCATTACTGCAATTCTGGTCCTGTTCTACTACTGGGATCTGCGCAGCATCCGTCAGGCAAAAGGGATCATTGCTGACGCCACACTTGACCTCGAGCAGAACCGCCGCAACTTCCTGCGCCGGCTCGACCACGAGATCAAGAACCCACTGACAGGTATGCGCGCAGCACTCGTCAACCTGCAGGAGGCGCAGTCGAAGGATGAGCGCATCCGCGCCGCAGAAAATGCCAGCCGGGCGGTGACGCGCCTGACTCGCCTGCTCTCGGACCTGCGCAAGCTGTCTGACCTGGGTGAGCGCCCCATCGAACAATCGCGCGTCGATGTCCCTGACCTGCTGCAGGATGCAGTCGATGCTGCCCATGTGTTGCCTGTCTATGATGGGCGCGAAGTCAGCCTGTTGATCCCCAAGGTGCCTTCGCCCTTTCCGTGTGTAGTGGGGGACCGTGACCTGCTGGTGCTGGCCGTCTATAACCTGATCGAGAATGCGCTCAAGTTCACAGGCGACGAGGACTCTGTGGAAGTACGGGTTTCTGAGGATGGACAGGTCATTGTCATCGAAGTGGCCGATTCAGGTGTAGGCATCCCGGTGGAGGATGTTCCGAAGATCTTCGAAGAGCTGTATCGCGGTTCGAATGCTCGCAGTACCGAAGGGAGCGGGCTCGGGCTGGCGCTGGTCAGGCGCATTGTCAACCTCCACAATGGCCAGATCCATGTGCGCAGCAGCCAGATCGAGCCGCGCGGGACGGTTTTTACCATCCGTTTGCCTGTGTCGAAGCGGGGCTGAACAAGTCAGGCAGACACTGCCTCATTCCTTTGGTATCATGGTACCTATGCCGAAAAAGAGCTGGCTCTTCCTGGCGTTGGCGTTTCTACCGCTTCTCATCGGAACCGTTGTCTCCCTTGCTGCGCCGGGGATGTGGAATCCAGTCCCCGTACTTGTCTTCAAGATCGATGTGGGCATGGTGGCATTTCTGGCGGGACTGCTGCTCACACTGTTCCTGTTGTCGTTCTGGGTGGGCTCCAGGCGTGCAGAAAGCCGGGCGAGGCGGTTGATCGAAGAAACACTCAACGAGACGGAGCTGGGGCGCCGGCGATTCTTGCGGCGGCTGGACCACGAGATGAAAAACCCGCTGACCGGGCTGCGCGCAGCACTGGTCAACCTGCAGGAGGCGCAGTCGAAGGATGAGCGCATCCATGCCGCGGAAAATGCCAAACGCGCCCAGGAACGTCTCACATCGCTTCTGAACGATCTGCGCAAGCTTTCCGACCTGGATGAGCGCCAGATCGAGCGCGAGCGTGTGGATGTGCCTGATCTCCTGAACGATGTGGTAGATGCGGTGAGAAGTAATCCGCATCACGAGAAGCGCAATATTAACCTGTTCGTTACCCAGGTGCCATCCCCGTTTCCATGTGTTATCGGGGACCGCGACCTGCTGGTGCTGGCGATGTACAACCTGGTGGACAATGCCTTGAAATTCACCTCCGCACAGGAGCCGGTTGAAGTCCGAGCCCTGGAAGATGGGAAAGCCATCGTGGTGGAAGTAGCCGATTCGGGCGGAGGAATCGCACCCGAGGACCTGCCGAAGATCTTCGAAGAGCTCTACCGCGGCTCCAATGCCCGCGGCATCGAAGGCAGCGGCCTGGGGCTGGCCCTGGTCAGCCGCATCGTAGACCTGCATGGGGGACAAATTGAAGTCAGGAGCCGCCAGGAAAACCCGCGCGGCACCGTGTTTACGGTCCGACTGCCGGAAGGACGATAAATCTTTGTATAGGGGGTAGTTTTTGAAAGATTAAAACGGGGTTACAAAATTGTGACATCTCCGAAACACCCTTGTAACAGCGGGGGAGTATAGTATATGTATGAAAACCTTATTGACCGTTCACGATGAGGAGAAGGCTTTGATCAAAGCCGCGCAGCACGGGGATTTAAATGCGTTCAACGCTTTGATCCTGCGCTACCAGAACCTGCTGTTCGGGATCGCCCTGCGCATGCTGGGCGACGAGGACGTGGCGTCTGACGCCGTCCAGGAGGCGTTGATCTCCGCCTTCAGCAAGTTCAACAGCTTCCGCGGCGGCTCGCTGCGCAGCTGGCTGGCGCGTGTGACGGTCAATGCCTGCTACGACGA
>DATAKV010000637.1:0-2421 GCA_036261375.1 Anaerolineales bacterium | reverse complement strand
CAGGATCGTGACGGTTACGCCTGTCACCTTTCTTCTTCGACAGCTTTCTCTTTTTCTCGCAGGGCAGCTATCAGCCTGTCGTGGGCGCCGACGAACTTCTCCACGCCTTCCTCCTCCAGGCGCTGGGTCGCCGCATCCAGGTCGATGCCGATTCTGGAGAGGTCCTCCAGGGTATGGTACGCCTCGCGTACATTCTGGTCCAGCGTTCGCTGCGGGTTGCCGTGATCGCGGTAGGCTTCGAGGGTTTCGATGGGCACGGTATTGATGGTCTCCGGGCCGATCAACGGCTCGACATACTTGGTGTCGGGGTAGGCCGGATTTTTGGTGCTGGTGCTGGCCCATAAGAGCTTTTGAGCCCTCGCCCCTTGTTCGGCGAGCTTCTTAAAACGCTCGCTCTCGAAAATCTCCTGGTAGATCTGGTACGCCACTTTGGCGCTGGCAATGGCAGCCTGTCCCTGCAGACGCCCGGCTTGCTCCGCCTGTGGACCGCCGGACCGCTTTTTCTCTTCCAGGATCGGATCCAGAAGGACATCGATTCGGCTCAGGAAAAAGCTGGCCACCGAGGTCACTTGCCGGAGATCCCCTCCGCTCGCGGTCAGGGTCTCCAGGCCTGAAATATATGCGTCTGCCACTCCGCGGTAGCGGGGGAGGCCGAAGAGCAGGGTAATGTTGATATTAAGTCCCTCGCCGGTTAATTGCCGGATAGCGGGCAGACCTGCCTGCGTGGCAGGGACCTTGATCATGACGTTGGGCCGCTCCACCAGGGACCAGAGCCGGCGGGCTTCCTCGATCGTCCCTGTCGTGTCGTTCGCCAGCCCAGGGGAGACTTCCAGGCTGATAAAGCCATCCCCACCCGTGGTTTGATCGTACACGGGGCGCAGCAGGTCGGCGACGTGTTGGATGTCCTCCACGCTCAGCTGCAGGTAGATCTCATCCGCTGTTTTCCTTTCAGAAATCAAGGTGCGGATCGCTTCATCATAATCGCGGCTTTCGGTAATGGCCTTTTCGAAGATCGAGGGATTCGAGGTCACGCCGCTGACCCCATCCTGCTCGATCAGCCGTTGAAGCTCGCCGGAGGAGATCATCCCCCGGCGAATAAAGTCGATCCAGATGCTCTGCCCAAGCGCCTGGAGCTTCAATAGTGGATTGGGTTTCATACTTACCTCTCGTTTCTCTGCAGACCGCAGGCGGTAAAGAACTCGGCTCGCAGGGCCGGGTCTTCGGCATAGTGGCCGCGCCAGACCGTGGTGCGGGTGATCGGTGCAGTCTCTCGTACGCCGCGCATCTCCATGCAGAGATGGTGCGCTTCCAGGAACACGGCCACGCCATGCGGGTGCAGCATGGTCTCGAGTGTGTCGGCTATCTGCTGGCCGATCCGCTCCTGGACGGAGAAACGCTTTGCAAAGAGCCGCACCAGGCGGGTCAGCTTCGAGATGCCGATGATGTTCTCGTGGGCGATGTAGCCCACATAGGCCTTCCCGTAAAAAGGGAAGGCATGGTGCTCACAGAGTGCATAGAACGGGATGGGTCCCTCCAGCACCTGGCTGATACGGCAGTCCGGGTCGCCGCGGCACTCGGTCTCGAAGACGCGCAGCAGCTTGGGGTCGCCGTCATAGCCTTCGGTGGCGTCGAACAAGGCCTTAATAAAGCGCCGGGGGGTGTCCTTCGTCGCCGGGGTATTCAAATCCAGCCCGAAGGCAGAGAAGATCTCGGCCGCATAGCTTTCGAACTTGTGCATTTGCTCTTCGGGTATGTCACGCACCTGCAGGTCTACAGACGTTTGATATTCGATATCCTGCGAGTCATTATGCAAAATCATGTCTGGTTTCCAATTCCTTTCTGCTAAATAGCCTGCGCCCCCAACTGTCATTTGGGCAGCCGTCCTTTCAGGTCGGCCGCTTTGAACGGACCCGGCTCCTGGATGAGGGCCCGGGCGTTGTCCACCTGGTCCCAGACGTTCCAGAGCAGGACGCCGCGCACGCGCCCGTCTGCCAGATAATAGATCACACCTTTCTGAAAGGGCTCCTGCCAGTCGGTCACGATGTCCATCTTGCTGCTGAGATCCCCCACCGCTTCATAGCCCAGGTCGAACAGGTCGGAATAGAACATGGGTGTATGAGTATACAACTCGTTCGCGCCTGCCATGTTACGCCCGGCGAGCCTGCCCATGTGGACGGCGTTGTCTTCATGCTCCACCCGCACACGCCTGCCGAGCGAGTGATGATAAAAGTTCGCAGCATCGCCTGCTGCATAGACCTCGGGAGCGGAGGTCTGTGAATGCTCATCGACGACGATCCCTTTTTCCAGGTGCAGACCGGCCTGCTCGGCCAGCTCGAGGCTGGGACGGATGCCGATCCCGGCCACGACGCCGTCTACTTCGAGAGAGCGACCATTTTTGGTCCGGACAATGAGGCGGGCCCC
>DATAKV010000633.1:0-9865 GCA_036261375.1 Anaerolineales bacterium | reverse complement strand
AGAGAATTATCATCGCATCCCCAAACGAATAGAAGCGGTAGCCTTCCCGGATGGCGGTCCGATACGTTTCGAGAATTCTCTCCCGCCCTGCAAAGGCACTGACCAGCATCAATAAGGTTGATTTTGGCAGGTGAAAATTGGTAATCAAGATATCGACGAGCTTGAACTCATAGCCGGGAAGAATGAAGAGGTCGGTAGGGCCGGTGAAGGCGGATATTCGATATTCGAGATTTGATGTTTGTGTCCGGCTCAAAGGATCGACTTTCAATGATCGCGCAGCGGATTCCAGCGTTCTTACAGATGTTGTCCCCACCGCAATAATCCTGCCTTCGTTTTGCCTGGTCTCATTGATCAAATCTGCTGTTTCTTGCGGCAGCTCGCACCATTCGGTATGGATCTTGTGATCCTGGGGGTTATCCTCAGTGACCGGGGCGAATGTATCTAGACCGACATGCAGGGTGACATAGGCGATCTTCACACCTTTTTCCTGCAGTTCTTCCAGCAAGCGCGGCGTAAAGTGCAGTCCGGCTGTGGGTGCGGCGGCGGACCCGGGTTCACGAGCATATACGGTCTGGTAGCGCTCAGGGTCACCCAGTTTTTCGTGGATATAGGGAGGCAGCGGTACGTTCCCGACTCTGGTGAAATAAGGCTCGATCGGTTCCGAAAATCGGATGAGCCGTTCAGCACCCTCCAGCATTTCAATAATTTCTGCTGCGGGCCCATCTTCTATTCGCACAGTCTTGCCTACGCGCAGGCCTTTTCCACCGACCAGGGCCTCCCAGGTAACAGAGTCACGGCGGCGCAGAAGAAGCAGCTCCACGCGCCCCCCCGTTTCCTTGCGGGCATGGACCCTGGCGGGGATGACGCGCGTCTGGTTCAGGACAAGCAGGTCACCGGGGTGTAAGTACTCTCCCACCTCGTGAAAAATGCGATGCTCAAGCTTACCCGTGTCACGATGCAGCACCAGCAGGCGCGACGAATCGCGCGGCTCGGCCGGCGTCTGAGCGATAGAGCTTTCGGGCAGGTTGTAATCGAAGTCGGAAGTTTTCATACCGTGGAGCGCTGCAATGACCGAGGATCGAATGTTATCGATTGAAAAAGCGGATGATGAAATTTATGACAATGGTGAGCACAATGGACAGCAGGCAGGAGGTCACTACCGGAAAGTAAAATATCCCGCTGCCCCGTTCAATTCGAATATCCCCGGGCAATCGACCGAAGGGAATTCCCAGTTTCGCGGCCAAAAATACACCCCCGCCGATCAGGATCAAGACAATCCCACCGATCACCAGATAACGAGCAATATTTTCCATCTTCCCGTTCCAAATTGAAGGTTCAACATTCTAAACATTCCAACCTTCAACATTAAACCCTACAACAGCCTTTGCTGTCCTTCCACCGAGTACGGCAGTTTGAGATGCTCATAAGCCGGCCGGGTGGCAATCCGTCCCTGTGGAGTGCGGTCGAGGAAGCCGAGCTGCAGGAGATAGGGCTCGACCACATCCATGATCGTATCCTGCTCTTCACTGATCGAGGCGGCGATCGTGTTCAGGCCGACCGGTCCGCCGTTGTATTTTTCGATGATCGTCCGCAGGACCCGGCGGTCCACTTCATCCAGTCCAAGAGGGTCGACCTGCAGGAGGTCCAGGGCTTCCCTGGCGACGGCCTGGGTCACTTTGCCATCGGCGCGGACCTGGGCATAGTCGCGGACCCGGCGCAGCAGCCGCAGGGCCACGCGCGGGGTCCCCCGGGCACGGCGGCCCACCTCCTCCACGCCGGCGGGCTCCACTTCCACTTTCAGCATGCGGGCCGCCCGTTCGACGATCAGCTTCATCGCATCCAGGTGGTAGTAGTCCAAACGATAGACCGCCCCAAAACGTGCGCGCAGCGGCGCGGTGACCAGTGCCAGCCGGGTAGTTGCGCCGACCACGGTAAAGCGCGGCAGTTTCAGGCGGATGGACCGGGCCGAAGGTCCCTTCCCGATCACGATATCCAGGGCAAAGTCCTCCATGGCCGGGTAAAGGACTTCTTCCACAGCGCGCCCGAGGCGGTGAACCTCATCGATGAAAAGCACATCTCCGGCCCGCAAGTTGGTAAGGATCGCTGCCAGATCTCCGGCACGCTCGATGGCAGGGCCGGCCGTCACTTTGACGTTAACCCCCATCTCATTGGCGACCACATGGGCCAGGGTTGTCTTTCCCAGACCGGGAGGGCCATAGAACAGGACATGGTCGAGCGCTTCCTCGCGCTGTCGCGCCGCGGCGATCAGTATGGCCAGGTTTTCCTTGACTTGTTCCTGACCGATCAGGTCATCCAGCTTCTGTGGACGCAGCGCATTATCGACGCGGTCGTCAGGCTTGGATTCGGGATCCAGAGGGCGGGGCCGCCCCGGACCGGCCGGGGAATGATCGTTTGACATAGGGAGAATTATAAAGGCTCCCCCCTAGTTTGTCGAACAGATGTACGAGAAAAGGTTGTCGCCAACAACCCCAGGGGATTAAATTATTCTGGGATGACCTTGGGAGTCATCCCAGAAATGTATCTCTTCGGCAGTCTGGCAGTCCTAGTCATACGACTTTAGACCCATAACTTTGCGTCCACAGGTTTCCCTGTGTTTGCCTTTCGGTTAGCCGGCCGGTCCATGCCAAATCAACTTGCACATCATTGGCTTTAGACGCCTGGCTTTGCGCCGCCGCTTTTATGCGGTTTTGCTATTATCGGCAGTCTGGCGATCCTAGTCTCGATCTTGCTGAAACCGTAGACCCATGACTTTGCGTCGCTGAGTTTCCTCAGGTTTGCTTTTTATCGGAGGAATATCATTCTCGCGCAAATAAAAATCAAAGTCAAGCGGTTTTTGTCATAAATCGTTTTTTTCTAATGTCTGGCTTAATTTTCCGATCCATCGAAGATCACTTCAACAGTCATACCCCAGCGCACGCGGGGGTCCACCTCATTCACAGCGATGCGGACCGTGTAAATGACGTCCCCGCCCTGCGTGTAAGCGGCCTGGCTGATCTCTGAGACGGTCCCTTCCATGATGACATCGGGCAGCGCGTCAGCAGTGAAGGTCACATTCTGGCCTTCGGCAATCTCGACCACTTCGAGCTCGGTGATATCGGTGGTCTCCACCATCCAGGCAGACGGATCGGCGACGCTCACGGCGCGCGAGTCAGGCATCACCTGCTCCCCCACCCGGACCGCCACCTCGGCAACAACGCCGTCGAATGGCGCCGTCAAGACATAACTGGAAAGGTTCGCCTGCGCCGCCGCAACCTGTGCCTCGGCATTCTCAAGCTTTGCCTGGGCCAGGGCCAGCTGGTCGGCATTGACGCCCTCCGTGGAACGCTCATACTGGTGCACGGCCTCCGCTTCGGCGGCGAGGGCCGCATCCAGTGCAGCCCGGATGACATCCCGCTCGCGGGTAAGCTCCTCCAGCTCGCGGACCGCCTCGTTGTAATCCTCCTGAGCCGTTTCGAGATCATCCTCTGCCGTCTGGCGTGTGGAATTATCCTCATCCAGATCCTGGTACTTGGCGAACTCCTCCTGGGCCTCCTCCAGATCTTCCTGCCGTTCCCGGATCTCAGTCTCGGCATCTTCAATGCGGTCATCGATGTCATCCACATTGAAATCTTCCCACTCCCGCTCGGCATCGGCGCGGACCGCCTGGGCATCCATGTAGGCCGCCCAGGCTGCAGCCAGGTTCTCACCACCGGTGCGGTTCAGCGTATCCAGCTCCTGCCGGGCGATAACCAACTCCAGGCGGGCAGCGGCCAGCTGGGCTTCCACCTGGCTGGCATTCGAGAGGCGCGCCAGGACATCCCCTGAGGCGACCGTGTCCCCGATCCTGGCGCTGACCTCTTCCACAACACCGGTTGCCTGGAACGAAAGGTTTACGGCGCGCTCCGGTTTGAGGTTCCCTTCGGCAATGATCCCGCTGGCTGAGAATTCAGGCGCGGACTGCGGTTCCGAGGTGGCGACCGGCTGATTCGCACAGGCAGTGACGAGCAGGACAAATAGGATCCCCAGCACGAACAGACTGTATCGTTTCTTCTTCATGATTTCCTTCCTTAAGTACCTCGCTGGTTGAGTGGGCGAGAGCTCACAGGCACCGCCCCTGCACTACCAACGTTATTGTTATTCATAGGCCAGCACTTCCCGGATGGTGAGACGGGCGGCGTTGCGGGCGGGCAGGATGCTTCCCAGGGCAGACAGTGCCAGCACCAGTCCCAGCCAGATGGCATAACCCGTGTATGTAAATACGATATCGATGGGTGTCTGGAATATCGCCAGGCTGACGATCGTCGAAAGCAGGTAGGTCACCGGAATGGAAAGGATGACAGCCAATCCGAAGGAGATCATACCGATAAAAACACCCTCGGCAATGACCGTACGCATCACGGCCCGATCATCCGCACCGATAGCACGCATGACCCCGATTTCACGGGTTCGCTCCAGCACGTTCATACCCATCGTTCCGGTCAGCCCCATCGAACCGACGATGGCCGTCAGGATCGCCATGATGAGCAGGAACACAACCAGGACGTCCAGGCTTTCAACGGCAGTATCGAGCGAGGCACGGCCGGCCTCGGCGACACGGACCTTATATCCCAGCTCACGGAAATAAGCGTCCAGCTCCTCTGCTTTTGCATCCTGGTAGGGGCGGTCATGCCGGTCTGTAACCACCCTGAAGGAATATGAGCGGTTGGCCAGATCGTTCATCCTTGAAACATATTCGTAAGGTGCATAGGCCAGCACACCTTCACGGTCTACAAACTTAAAGATGCCGACAATCTCCCAGACTTCATCCTTCCCGTCGATCCTGAGATTGAGCGTGTCACCCGGTTTCAAATCGGGATAATATTTGCGGGCCCCTTCACTGACCGCCAGCTTGCGCACATCGCCAGACCGGATCCAGCGACCGGATACCAGGAGCGGCTCGATCAGCTCGCTATCGGCAGGCGGCCCAAAGATATTGATGTTCTCGAGCACATTCTGGTTGGCATCCAGGACATCGCCGCTGACGAACTGCCAGCCTTCCACATGCTGAAATCCATCCAGTTTCATGACCTGCTGCTCGATCTCCTTCAGCCGGTAGGGCTGGTCGAAATCGACCGAGACATCTGCGACAAAATAGTTACCGATACGTCCGATGTAATCATGAAGCGAGACACGTACATTAAAGACCCCGATAAAAATCGCCCCGCCCATCGTCAGTGTAAAGAGAGTGAGTACCAGGCGGCTTTTTCTTCGGAAGGTATTGCGCAGGGAGATCACGAACGGCCGCGGGATGTGGATACCGCGCGCCGCCAGGATACGGGTGGCCTTGACCTGCATCCAGTCGAACCACGGGACCCGTGCCTGATTTGCCCTGGCCTTATTCTCCTCTTCGGCCAGCCCTCCACTGAGTGCCTGCAGGACGGTGATCTTTGAGCCTTTGACAACAGGCGCCAGCCCGGCTATCAGGGGGATCAACAACCCCACCAGCACCTGGATCAGCAATGCAGCCGGCACGATGCGATATCCCAGCAGGTTGAAATTCAATTCCCGGGCAATGAAGAGAGCCAGCCCATAGGCGCCCTGTCCGCCGAGGGGGACAGAGATCAGCAAAGCCAGTATGCCAAAGACCAGGATCAGCGTCAGGTACATACGGAAGACCTGGCCGCGCTGCCCCCCGACCAGCTTGATCACACCAATATGCCTGAGATGCTGGTTGAGCAGAGCACTCAGGGTGTTGGCGATCAGCGAACTGGAGAGGAACACGATCAGGACCCCCAGCGCCAGCAAAATGCCCAGGATCGCGTTGACCGTGTCGCCCAGGGGATGCTTGTGTGTCTCTGAAAACCGCGAGCGGATGATGACATGTCCATCGTTTTCCAGCTTGTCCTTCAGCTGCGCGCCCACGTCACGGATATGAAAGATACCCTCGCCGCTCTGTGAGACGATTACCAGGGCACGGTTGTATAAACGGGGTTCTCCCAGGTATTGCAGTGTATCCATAGTGATGTACGCATACGGGGAAGCCAGGAAATCCCCCGCTCCTGCCGCCGTATCCTGGACGATACCTGTCACCGGCAGGTTCCTGGTGGAGCCATCCGGGAGCTGGAACTCGAGCAGGCCGCCTACACTCACGTCCAGGTCTTGCAGCGCGTCCTGTTCGAGCAGCACTTCACGCTTATCCGGGAGTGGATCCCCTGCCACCGGCTTCAGGAGGTTGATCTCGTTCTGCTCGAAATCCTCGAAGGCGATCATGTCGAGCGTCGTCCACTTCTGTGTACCGGGCACGCGCACCCGAATGTTGAATACGCGCCGCGCCTCGGCATCCTCGATATAACGCTGATTATGAATCGACGCCAGCACATCGTCGTCGAAGTTGGTCATGCGCATTTCGATATTGGCGGGTCTATTCGCGGCATACGAGGCGCTCATGTCATTCGAGATGATCTGGTAGGCGCCCGCGATGACACCAATGGAGAAGACACCCACTGCTATAGAAAGCACAACCAGCAGGGTGCGTCCCCAGTTATCGACCAGATCGTGAAATACCTTTCGCCAGCGCGGTTTCATGAAATTCTCAGCCTACGACTTTCGAAACAGGGAAAACAAATTGAACTTACGGTGATCGGCCGCACGATAGACCTTCGAACGCTCCTGCACGATACGGCCCACAGCTCCAGCGCTGACAGGCGACTCGTCCATGACGCGCTTGAAATCCTCTCCCGGAATGGTCAATACTTCCACCGGTCCATCGGAGCTTGCGCGAATACCGGCCATGGATCTTTTTCCGTTCAACAGCTCGCTCTCACCGAAGAAATCACCTGGTTTTAAGCGGGAAAGGAGAGTCTCCTTATTCCGCCGGTCCTGCAGAACGACATCCGCTTCCCCGCTCTGGATCACGAAGAGCTGCTCCACAGGCTCATTCTGTGAAACCAGGGTCGCCTTCGCGGGGTAGGTACGAGTCTGGGCAAGCGTGGTGAATTCCAGCATGTGCCGGTGCCGCAGCCAGGGCAGGGCTTTGGCGATCGTCTCGTTGATCAGCTCTCCGTCGGAGATAATAATGTTGCGGGTGGTGCGCGAGGTCAGGGAAGGGTCGTGGGTCACCATGACGACGGTCTTGCCGCGGCGGGAGAGTTCCTCGAACAGGTCAATAATCGTATTGGCGGACTTTGTATCCAGGTTGCCTGTGGGCTCATCGGCGACCAGTAAGGGAGGGTCGCAGGCCAGGGCCCGTGCAATGGCTGCCAGCTGCTGCTGGCCTGTGGATACGAGGATCGGCAGTTTATTCGCAATACTATCCAGTCCCACCAGCCTGAGCATGTCCATGGCGCGGGCCGGACGCTCATCGAAGTCGTACATCTCGGCGAAGTCCATCGCCAGCATGACGTTCTCGAGCAAAGTCAGCATGGGCAGCAGCTGGAAGAACTGGAAGACGATCCCCAGGTTGCGTCCGCGCCAGCGTGAGCGCTGGCTTTCCGTCACACCCGTGTAGATATCCGTGCCGCTGATGACCACGCGCCCGCTCGTGGGATGGTCGATCCCGGTAATCATGTTCAGCAGCGTGGATTTGCCGCTGCCCGATTTACCGACAATAGAGACGAATTCCCCGCGCCGGATGGTCAGATCGATACCTTTGAGAACGGTGAATTCCCCGGCCGCATTCTTGAACGTTTTGACCACCCCGTGCATGTCGATCATTGCATCGGGGTGGCTCAGGGTCTTTTCAAAGGAGGCCGTTTTCAGCCGGGATGGAGGCGTTTTCATTTCCTGCGCCTCCCGTTGGGACTGCTGACCGCTTCCAAAACCGGCGCCTCATCCAGCTCCCCATCTGTGATGCGCAGCGTACGCGTGAAGCGCGGGCTCAGCGACTCATCATGGGTCACCATAATGAGGGTCTTCCCCTGCTCCGTGACGAGATGCTCGAAGACTTCAAAAATATGTTCTGCAGTCACCGAATCCAGGCTGCCGGTCGGTTCATCCGCCACCAGGATCGGCGGATCGTTGGCCAGGGCGCGTGCAATAGCGACTCGCTGCTGCTGGCCGCCCGAGATAAAGGCAGGCAGCTTATCGGCGTGCTCCTCGATCTCGACGAGTCGCAGAAGCTCGAGGGCGCGCTCACGGGAACCCCTGGATGAATAGACTCCACACAAGTCCATGGGGAGGGTGATGTTTTCGACCAGCGTGAGCATAGGCAGAAGCTGGAAGGACTGGAATACGACACCCAGGTTCTTTCCCCGCCACAGCGCGGCTTTATCTTCACTTAACTGATGGAGAGAGATTGCTTCACCGTTGGTGTGGATCGTCACTTCACCCGATGTCAGGTCATCCACACCGGTAATCATATTGAGCAGGGTGGACTTTCCAGCCCCCGACTTGCCAACGATGCCCACGAATTCCCGGGGCTTCACCTGCAGGTTGATCCCTTTAAGCGCGGTGAAATCACCCGCCGCAGTCGAATATACTTTCACCACGTCGCGCATGTGAAGGAGTGGCTGGTCTGATAATTCTGATTTCATAAAATAACACAGAGGTAGAACACGAATGGCCGGACGTTGATTCCACACCCGATTGAATGCACACAAAAACGGTCGCTGCAGCAACCGTCAGGGTCATGTACTGTATGTTTTCATTGTACTCGCATCCCCTGCTTGTGACAAATTTCCTAATATTGTACTTAGGTAAGAACCATATAAAGATACCAGTAGTGAAAGGATAGTTGTGAGCGGTTATCCAGGACAGCCCCTTTCAATTCCTACACACCAGTGGAACGGGGCTATCTCTATCCGGTAGAATTAGCGTCTGATTTTTTGAAGCTCCGGATGCATTTTGAAGTTATGAGATTGAAATTCTTCCTCTGCACCGAAGGTATCATGGCAGGTCTCACAGGTGTATCGGGAGTGTACTTTGCGATTATGCCTCTCCCAATCTACCTCCTGATCGAATGTCTCACCACATAATTCACAGACAAATTCCTTTTCAGCCATGAGCGTATCTCCTTTAAAAGAAAAAGCACGGTTTCTCTAGTACTTTCTTTAACGAAGGCACTCACCAGGTGTTACCTGACCGTGAAGATCGTGTGAATTGCGGAAAGGCTTGATTATTCCTCTTGCCGTATTCGTAGACTGGCCATGTAGTATCCTCACATTACCCTGTACCGATACTAACCTGGATTACAGGCCGACCCCATACATTTGATCTGGAGCCAGTATCGTTTCGAAGCGCGGCCGCAGTTGTGACCGCGCTTCGTAGCACAAATGGCAGGCATCGGCGTAGTGAGAGGCGTGCGGCAGGTCCACCAGTAAGTAAAGGCCCGCAGATAGGATGAGCATCTGCATCGTAATCCTGACAGATCTGCTTCAGCGGCTTCTCGAATACATTGCCAATCACAATTCCCTGGCAAATATGGATGTTCCCGAGAGGGTCAAGATGAATACGGCCCGGCTCCCGCAAATCTTCATATGGGCAGGATGCGAATCCATCCCAGGGATGATCTGGCACGGGCGAAGTCAGTTTCACTGCTGCCCTGCCGCGAACCATGACACCACTTCCCTCTTCCAGCTGGCCATTTGACCGTGGAGCTTCCGTTTCGGGGGGATTCACGCTGATCATTCCGGTCGGGATCCCCAGCCACTTGGCGGCCACGATCGCGTTCTGCGGCAGTTCCCCCAGGCACACGTCGCAGTGAAAAAGGTCGCTGCTTACGGTCAGGTCCGCCAGCCGTCCCACGAACGGGCGCAGCCATTCCTCCGCATCGGCGATGGATGTTGCCCAGTAGGCATTCGAGACAATCCCGACGGAAAATCCCATGTCTGCTGCCCGGCGGACAGCTTTGACGAGCACTGCGTAGTACAAAAAGGGCTCACCTCCCTCG
>DATAKV010000626.1:0-1784 GCA_036261375.1 Anaerolineales bacterium | reverse complement strand
AGAGGGCAGTGGGCAGCTTGTATGCATGATCTTTCAGCTCCACCCTATCGAGCAGTTCTAGGGCGCGCGTTTCGCGTTCGCGCATCGGATAGGTCCGGCAAAAGTCCATCGGCAGCATGATATTCTCGATGACCGATATGGTTGGCAGGAGCTGGAAGAATTGGAACACAATCCCAAGGTTCTTCCCGCGCCAGCGCGCCATGCGATTTTCGTTGAGTTGATGTACTGCCTGACCATTGACATACACCTCGCCGGAGGTCGGACGGTCGATGCCGGTGATCATGTTGAGCAGCGTGGACTTCCCGCTCCCCGATTTACCGATAATGCTCACAAACTCGCCGGGGTGAATCTGCAAGTCGATGCTATTCAGGGCCTGGTAATCGCCAATGGCAGTTTTATAGTACTTATGAACATCACGCAGATCGATCATGTAATCGCTGCTGCCGTTGCCATTTTTGGGTTTGCTAAAGAGGGACATAGGAGCCTCACAAAGGACTCAACATTTCCTGACGTTAGTTTTCAACTTCTGGAAACGTAGACTCCATTGAACTTAGTCGCTAAAGGTTACGGCGGCGGTCATACCCCAGCGCATCTGGGGATGGGTCTCGTTGAGCAGGATGGTGACTTCGTAGACGATGTCACCCTGGTTCTCGGTGAAGGTCTGCCCGATCGACAGGATCTCCCCTTGCAGCTCTGCCTCCGGGATCGCGTCGAGCGTGACCAGCACCGGCTGCCCCTCTTCGAGATTGACCACGTCGATCTCCGTCAGGTCGGTCGTCTGCACCAGCCACTGGCTGAAGTCCGCCACGGTCACGGCCGGCTGCCCCGCCTGGATCGAGCCGCCCAGCCTGACATCGAGGTCTGCTACTACGCCATCGAAGGGTGCGACTACGGAGAAGGCTGCCAGTCCTGCTTCTGCCGCTTCCAGCCGTGCTTCCAGCACCGCCAGCTGCTCGGCATCCGCGCCGCCTTTGAGACGATCATACGTCCGCTGGGCAGCATCCAGCTCGGCCTTCTTGAGGTTCATGTCGTTCTCGGCTTCGACGATCCAATCCTGCGGCGCGGGACCTTTGAAATGCTTGGTCTTGGTGCGGTATTCGTAACCGCGCCAGGTCTGGACGAGGAAGGAGCGGGTCTCAGTCTGGGGGACCTTGTCGGCGTTGTTGAGGTAGTCGAGGTAATCGACGGCTTTGTCGTAGTCTTCCCGGGCATCTTTGAGATCGATGACAGCCTGAGCCAGGTCGGTGCCGGCGGTATTACTGAGGTCGTTGAGTGCCTTCTGCGCGCTGACGAGCTCCAGCTGTGCGGCGGCGTACTGGGTATCGGAGGCGTCGCCGAGGCGGATGAGCTCCTCGCCCTGCTTCACCGACTGTCCTTCGGTCACCAGAATATCGCTGATCCTGCCGGAGGCGGTGAAGGCGATCTCGGCGAAGTGGACGGGTTCGAGGCGGCCTTCGGCGATGATGGTGCTGTCTGCGATCACCGGTGGGATGGCTTCCGCCGTCGGCGTGGCGGCACTGCCCGCACCCGCACAGGCGGTCAGCACCAGGCTTCCCAGCATAAGCGAAATTAGCAATTTAGGATTCATGATTCGTTCCCTCCGAAAATATTCTGAATCCAATCATACGGTTTTCGACGAAAACTCCCCCTATCTGCGGGGGAGTTTCTCACTAGCCGAGTGGATAGTATGCCCGAATAGCGAGGCGCCCTCCGTTTTCATGACAATTGGCAGGGGACTCGAACGAAAAAATTCAGTAAAATATTGGTAAATAACTTACTAGGCC
>DATAKV010000621.1:0-5026 GCA_036261375.1 Anaerolineales bacterium | reverse complement strand
TTCGGTAATAACACCTTTGTCGATGTCGCGGACGAGCATCTCGTAAGTGTCGGTATACGTGTTGCCGTTCTCATCTGTCACCTCACCGGTGAACTGCTTCAGGAAGCGATAGTCTACGCCTTCCATTTGCTCGATGTGGTGAAAGAAGGTCATGCTGTTCGTGTATGACAGCCCAATGACCATGATCTTCCCGTCCAGGTCGCGCAGCTTGCCGAAGACCGAATTGCGCTCGTAGCTGCTCTTGTAACGCAAGCTTCCCAGCATATCGGCGTGTTTGCCCAGGATGGCGAAGGAATAAAAGGGATGAAACACCCGCCGGGCGCGCGGGTCCTGGCGCACCAGTTCGGTCAGGATGCCCATTTTCGAAGGCGTAGTACGTACATCCCAGGGCACGCCTTTGTTGAAATCGAAATTGAAGGTCGGCATGATGAGCGTCCCTTCCGGGCCAAGCGCCGCTTCCAGCGCCTGGATGACCGTCTGCGGACCGCCTTCCACTTCGCCGAACGATTTGTAAGAGCTGTGGACGAGAAGCGTATCGCTCTCCTCCACGCCAAGGTCGCGAAAGCCTTCAACCAGATTTTCAAATGTGAGCATTTAAACTCCGCAAGTTACTCTTTGCCTTGAACGGAAGGCGAAACACGTACTATAGGAAGCGTACCTTATTGCCCGTGCTTTGACTGGGCGACGGTTTTTTGATATGCCTCAAGTAGTTTACCAAAATTCTTCTTCCAATCCGCTTTCTGTTCGGCGGTCCTTCGAGCCGCTTTCCTGATCGTTTCAAAGGTATCACGGTTCCTGATCGCGTACAGGATTTTTTCAGCAAGATCGCTCACGTCATCATCCCGGAAAAGCCAGCCATTGACGCCGTCTTCGATCCATTCCCGGTTGCCCGGAATATCCGATACCAGGCAGGGAAGCCCGCAGGCCAGCGCCTCCATCAGGGTCACGGACGAGCCGTCCACATGCGAGGGGGAGATGTAGAGATCGGCCATATGATACCAGCGCGGCAGGTCCTCCTGCCCGACATGCCCGCCAAAATGGACGCGATCCAATACTCCACCTCTCAGCAGGATCTGGCGGATCTTCGGGCCCTGGGAACCACCGCCAAGCAGGATGAGGTCCACATCCGGATTCTGGTTGGCTACTTTTATAAATGCCCTTGCCAGCACATCCACGCCATAGATGGATTCCCACGCGCGGCTGCAAAAAACGGTAAACGTTTGAATGTTTGAATGTTTTAACGTCTTTGGCGTGAAGTGACCAATGTCCGTTCCCCACGGAAAAATGACGGTCCGCTCCGAGTCCATGCCATTGGCCACGGCCTTGTCGCGCGAGACCTTCGCATCACTGGCAAAAAAGGCACTGCGCTTGAGAGTGTAGCGCGTTACCCAGAGCATCCAGGCGCTTTTGTCGGCGTCCATGACCAGGTCATAGCCCCAAGACATGGTCAGGATCGGCTGGAATCCGCTCAATATAGCCAGGAACGCGCAGTTCTGGATCGGACCGGCATGGATCAGGTCAGGTTTGATCTCGCGGATGACACGCCGCAGACCGAAAAAGAGCCGTGGAATGTCACGCCAGCGGAACTCCCCTTTCCCCCCCGCCCACAGGATCTGGCGGATGTTTTCGGGAAGGGGCCGATCCTCGGTCTGGCGCTTGTTTGCCTCCAACTGAAGGAAAAAGACTTCATGCTCCGTTTTGGATAAGGAGGACAGGAAGCGAAAGTCGTGTGGAGTATAGTTCTTCGAAAAATAGATGATCCGCATGTAGGAATTAACCACAAAGGGGCACGAAGGAACACAAAGGTCTTAAGACCTCGCAAAGAATCCTTAGTGACCCTTTGTGACACTTCGTAGTAATCATGCCTTATTCTGCACCCAGATCCGTCCAGCGTAGTTCCTGGCCGTACTTGAAATCATGGAGCGCCTTCGTACCAATGATGTTCTCGATCTGATCTGGCTTGATCGCGCCGACCGTGGCGGGGCGCAGCACATCGATCATGTCGCGGGTAAAAATTTCGCCAGCTTTGATATCCCGTGCTGCGCGCAGGCAGCGACGCTGCACGATGGCCGTCTCTTTCTCATTTTCGGCAATGAACTTGTCGGGCGAGCCAAGCGACCGTTCGAGCAGGCGCGTCTCTTCGACCATCCGCGTCCACTTGGCGGGATCCATAGCGAACTTGTGGTCGGGACCCTCGCGGTCGTTACTGTCGGTAAAGTGCCGCTCGATGACCCGCGCGCCCAGCGTCACCGCGCCGAGGACCGGGGCAACGGCGTGGGTGTGGTCGGAAAGCCCCAGGATCACTTCCGGGAACATGGAGGCGTAGGTTTTCAGCACGTTGATATGCAGGTGGTCATAGTTATCCGGGCTGGCGGTGTAGTTGGTGTTGCACTGCATCAGCACCAGCTGCTTGTTGATTTTCAGGATCGCATGGACCGCCCTCTGCACCTCGCCGATCGTGGATGCGCCTGTGGCCACGAAGAACGGCTTGCCTTTGCTCGCCATGCGCTTAAGAGCCTCGATCCAATCGATCTCCCCGGATCCCGCTTTATAGACGGGAACATACTGATCCAGGAAATCGATGGCTGTGAAATCGTACGGCGAGGAGAAATAATCGATGCCAGCTTCCTGGCACTCCTCCATCAGGGTCATGGTCCAATCGAAGGGGATGGACGCGGAGCGATATACTTCCACCACCGATTTCTTCCAGGCTGCCTGGTGGCTGACCTGGGAGTTCATATTGGAGAATCCGTAGTCCGAGACGATCTTCGGCGCGTCGAAGTTCTGGAACTTGGCAGCATCCGCGCCCGCCTCCTTCGCCAGTCGGATGAGCAACTTTGCCCGTTCGAGGTCGCCGTCGTGGTTGGCGGCGATATCCGCAATGAAATAGGTGGGGTGATTCAAACCGATGGTGCGATTGCCGAATTGGATGTCCATTCTATCCTCCGTAATATAGCGAGCAAAACAGCTTCCGTCTTTACGCCGGTCTCCCGATCCTGCCCAGATGCGTATTCTGGAACGCGTCGGAATATTTCAGGCCATAGCCGAAGACGCGGTCGAGGCTGGAATGCCCGAGCAGGAGTGTGCCGGCAAACATCAGCCAGGGCGTGGTGAGCAGGGCGCCCAAAATATAGACGGCCACCGCAAGTCCCTTGTGGTGGATCAGGTTATAGGTCCAGGCGCCGACCTGCGGATTCGCCAGGTAACCGAGCATGCTCAAGTCGGGGGCCAGGAACAGGAGCGCGTACCAGCCCAAGCTGTAATCCAGCTGAGAGAAGAGGAATACTGCAAGACCGAACAGTAGAAATTCTTCGAGCTTGAGAAGGTTTTTCATATGGATACTCCTGTGGATAAAGGGTCGGAAACCTGTGGATAGCCTGTTTATGTTACTGGTACGAAAACAGCCTAAAACTGTTGATAACTGCGGATTTTTTGTGGATAACCCTGTTGGAACTGTGTATAAAACCCATCCAAACCGGTGGAAAACGAGGGGATTTCACGTCCCAGGTCTGTGGATAGTTTGTGGATAGACAGCCATAAATTGTGGGAACGCTTGGCGGTCAGGCCAGACCTTTCGACCGACTGGGGCGAGATCAGGCTTTCGCGCAGCCCGAACCGCCGAGCCACTTCCAGGCCGAACTGGTATTTGCTGATCGCCTGCGAGCCGACAACGTGGTAGAGGCCGCTCAGACCTTTCCCGAGCATATCGATCAGGGTCCGGCTCAGATCGGTGACCCACATTGGGCAGAAGATAACGTCCGTGAAACCGTTGACGTTCTTCTCTTCGCTCAGGTTATGGAAGAAAAACTCCGCCAGGCTCCGCCGCCCGCCCAGGGACCAGCCAAAGAAGTTGACACGGGCGATGATCGCCTGAGGATTTGCATCCTGTACGGCACGCTCACCATCCAGCTTGGTCTGTGCATAGATGCTCTGCGGATTCGGCTCATCCTCCTCTGTATAAACTGTCTCACCCGTACCATCGAAGACCGCATCGGTGGAAAGGTGGACGAATTTTATACCCTGCCGGGCACACGCATTCGCCAGGTCACGAGGCAGGTCCGTATTGAGGATCCTTGCCTGCCCGGGGTGCTTCTCGCATTCCTCCAGGTTCGCCAGCGCAGCGCAGTTGATCACCCAGTCTGGACGGGTAGACTGCAGAGCCGGCTCAAACGCATTGCGATCGAAGAAGTTTGCCTTGATCACCGGGAAGGGAGCCGACTTTAATTTGCCGCGATCCACGCCGATGACTTCATGTCCGCCCAGAGCTTCCATAGCGAGGTTGATGCCGAGCATTCCACTTGCGCCGGTGATAAGTAAGCTTGCCATATGTACCTGTCTACTTGTAGACCTTTGCCTCTACCCTTCCAATTTTCCCTGGGCGAACAATTCCTCGAACGGCGCGACGAACTCACGGATGCCGTCGACGTCGAGCCACTGGGCGTTGGTATCGCTGGAATAGCGAAACCCTTCCGGCAGGGACCGGCCTTCATATTCCAGGCCGCGCTCCCAGAGCGTTTCCGGCGGCTTGACGATGAACATATTCTCTCGCTCAACCGTATTGCGCGCCTCATCCTCCGAGATCAACACTTCATGGACCTTCTCTCCCGGGCGGATGCCGATGATGTTGATCTTCGCATCCGGGACGATGGCGTTTGCCAGGTCGACGATTTTGGTGCTGGGGATCTTCGGCACGAAGACTTCGCCGCCCTCCATCTGGTCGATGCAGCTCATCACAAAGCGGACGCCCTGCTCGAGCGACAACCAGAAGCGCGTCATACGCTCGTCGGTAATGGTCACGGTCCCGTTGGCGCGCTGCTTGAGGAAGAGCGGGACCACCGAGCCGCGGCTCCCGATCACGTTTCCATAGCGGACGCACGAGTAGCGGGTGGCTTTCCCGGCAGCATAATTATTACTCTGGACAGTCAGCTTCTCCGCGGCCAGCTTGGTGGCGCCATAGAGGTTCACCGGGTTGACAGCCTTGTCCGTGCTGATGGTCATCACCTTTTCGACACCCGCATCCAGCGCG
>DATAKV010000618.1:0-9411 GCA_036261375.1 Anaerolineales bacterium | reverse complement strand
GATCCTATTAATTATGCCTTCCCGTGGATTGGCGGGTTTGCTTTCGTCGGCCTGATCCTTTCAGGGATCCTGGCTTTCGCACTGGCCACTCCTGCCGGCGTTTTGATCGGACGCCTGTTTAGCCGCAATCAAAAACAGAGTTTTGAAGCTAATATCGAACCTGAATAATCAATGTTCACTCAGTACTTACGGATAGCAAGATCATATAAACAACATCATGAAAGAATGCACTGGATATTCCCCGAACATAAATTGCACAAAACCCTTACAAGCACTGCTTTATGTCAGTTAATATTTTTTATTACAAAACTGTAAATCTATTTTAATGTACTGGCTCCTTCTTTGTTGTAAGATGAGTTCAACAGAAAGGAGGTACCAAATAGAGACACCGCCTGAACTGCATATTGACCGAAGGACTGGGAAGCCTTAGCTGGTCTAAACCTAGTTTTAGTTTAGAAAACCAGACGTTCTCCTAACGATAGGAAGGTGGCATACCCCACTCCTGACAATTGTTAGTACGTTTGTAAATAGTAGTGAAAGTGTGACGGATGGGTGATCCCCATCCGTCTTTTTATTTGTTATGGGAATTCTTAGGATAGTGCATTTTTCATTCGCTGCAATCCCTCCTTTAAGAGCTTACGCGAAGTTCCAAAGTTCAATCGGACGAATTGGCTGCTCTCTTTTCCAAACTTGATGCCATCACTTAAGGCAACACGTGCTTCCTTGAAGAAAAATTCATAGGGAGAAGGCTTAAGTTTTAAGTCTGTACAATCGAGCCAGGCCAGGTAGGTAGCATCGGGTATCGTTACACGAACCGAAGGCATGTGTTTTGTAACATACTCAAGGAGAAAATCACGGTTAGCAGTCAGGTAATGTCGCAGCTCTTTCAGCCAGGAGTCACACTTCCCTGAGTAGACAACCTGCGAGGCGACCAATCCCGGGCTTGAGATATGCAGTCCCATCTTTGACAGAGTATCTGCATACTGGGCGCGCAGCTTCTTATTCGGGATGATTGCAAAAGCAGTGAACAGTCCCGGGACATTGTAAGCCTTGGAGGCGGAGATAAGCGTAATCGCCCGCTTTTCAATGGCGCGGCCCAGGGATGCTATCGGCCGGAACTGGCTGTCCCCTAACAACAGCTCGGAGTGGATCTCATCCGAGACGATCAACAGATCCTGCTCGATGCAGATCTGCGCCAGGCGTTTGAGCTGCGCGGGGGAATGAATGGAGCCGATCGGATTATGCGGGTTGCACAGCAGGAACAGACTGGCTTCCGTGGCGGCTTTTTCAAACCGGTCGAAATCGACTTCATAATCGATACGGTACCCTGTGACTTTCTTTACGAGCGGGGACTCCACCTGAGGCACGCCGGCCTTCCGGCGGGTCTCGTGGAATTCGTTATAGACCGGCGTCTGGATCAGATAGCCGCGGTCGGACGTGCAGAACGTTCGTGCGGCGAGGTTATAGCCGCTGTTCACCCCCGGGATGGGGACGATCATATCCGGGGATATCTTCCAGCCATAGAGCCTATCCATGCGCGCCGCGATCGTTTCGTACAGTTTCTTCGATGGGAGTGCATATCCCATGTCGCCATGTTTCGCGAATTTCTGCAGCGCTTCCAGGACGGGCGGCGGCGCGGAAAAATCCATGTCCGCGATCCACATCGGCAGGACGTCCTTCGGAAACCAGGTCCATTTGTTCAGTACGCCGGGAAGACGTCGGTTTGGCGTGCGGTCGAAGTTGTTGGCCATACCGACCTTTTATTTTTTGTAAGCGACGATCATGCCATCCCGGGCTGGGATGAGGGATACGATCCAGTCCAGGTCCGTGGTGATGTCTCGGGTGAAGCGGCGGATGGCTTCGGTCGATTTTTCATGGTCGTTCGGATCGAGGATCTGGCCGTGCCAGATCATATTATCGATGATCAGGAGCCCGCCATGGCGCAGTCTTTCCTTGATGACCGGCAGGGATTCCGGATAGCCTTCCTTGTCGATGTCGTTAAAAATGATGTCGAATGGACCCGGCGTCTGGCGCAGGGCTTCCACCGCCTCCTGAATGTGGAACTGGACCACATCGGCGCTTCCCAGGGCGGTCAGATGGTCCACAGCACGTTTGGAGAGCTTCTCATCCCAGACGGTGTGATGCACCATCCCTCCCCCATTTTCCTTGACCGCTTTGGCAAACCAGGCCGTGGAATAACCGTAGCCCGAGCCCAGCTCAAAAATGGATTTTGCATTGATCATGCGTGCCAGCTGGTAACAGTAATAGCCGCAGGCAGGACCGATGATGGGAAAGTTGTTCTTTTCGGCGATCTCCTCCATCTTTTGCAGCTCCGGTTCCCGCGGCGGGACGAGGGAGGCCAGATACTCCTGAACGGACTGGTAATCGATTGTGCTCATGGGTTTCTCCTTGGGATGGGTATAGAGGTAAACAGGTAGACACGTAAACAAGTAAATAAGATTATTTCAAGATATCAAAAGCGGTGGAAAGAACCATTTCTGCCCACAGTGTATACATTTTGCCGGAAGGGTGCAGTCCATCCTCCGCGGTTAAGGCTGGTTCGCCGGCGGCTCGCCGCGAAACGGGTGTGATATCGAAGTAGTGAGCGCCGGCTCTTTCGGATTCTTCGCGGTTGACAGAGTTGAATTCGTCGATCTCCCTGGCGATCGTGGCCCGGTCGCGGCCTTCGGCAAACGGTGTGACACCCCAGTCAGGAATGGACAGGACGATCACACGCTTCGGATTCCCGCCTGCATATTCGATGGATTTGTTCAACAGGAAGATAAACTGCTCAAGGTATTCGTTGACATCATACCCGCGATATTGGTTGTTCACCCCGATCAACAGTGAGACCAGATCATAGGGCGGTTCGATCACCCTGTCCTGGATCCCCTGCCAGAGCTCATCGGTTGTCCAACCGGTGCGGGCGATGAGGGTCACCTCTGTTGGCAGTCCCTGGCTGGTGAGCATTGCGGCAAGTTGGTTGGGCCAGCGCTCGGCCTCCGGAATGCTTTCGCCGATCGTATAGGAATCTCCCAGAGCCAGGTAACGGACAACGGTCATATCACTCTCTCCTATTGGTATTTTCGAGGTGCAGCCAGCGAACAGGACGATGACGATCAGAATAAAGATGATTCGCATGCTCGATTATAGTCATGAAATCCAGATTGTAGCTAAAATTAAACTCACAAGGGCACAGTTTTCACTGTGCCCTTGTCTATAAAAAGTGCCCTCCACCTTTATAGCAAATAAAATGAACGTCAGCCTGCAGGTGCTGGCCTGACAGCCCGCCTGGTCAGCCCACTGTAAATCATGAGGACCAGCATCAGCCCGGCTGCGACCCAGGCGCTGATCGCCACTGCAGGCTCCCCGGCCTGCTTTACGGCAATGCCGATGAAGGCCCAGACCAGCACAGAGAGATAACCAGCGTCACGCCGGGTCCATGCCATGACCAGTCCCAGCAGGGATGCAACGACAAGCATGATCACCGCCCAGAGCTGAGCGGAAATTCCGAACCCATCCCAGCCGATAAAGTACAACCAGTCCGTGATGTTGGCAACGGTCGCAACGGTGATCCAGCCAAGATAGACACTGAACAAAACATCCACAGACCAGTATTCAGCGAGCGTCACATCAGTCCTGTTCACATTCAAACGCAGGTAACTTGCAATAAGCAGGCCGAGCAGGGCCAGCATGACCAGGACGCTCAAGCCGAACAGGTTGTAGTGCCAGCAGAACAGCCAGGCCGCATTGGCAAGATTGCTCAGCGCAAACAGATATCCCAACCGCCGCAAACGTGGACTTTCCTTTTGCGAGGGCTGCAGCTGAAAAATAATAAAGGCGATCCAGCCAAGATAGATCAATCCCCAGATGGAAAAGACATAGCCGGCAGGAACAAATAGGACCTCGAAACGGTCGGAGATCTCGCCGGTATTCTGCCCATTGAGCGGCAGAGTGGAAGCAAGGATATTGACAGTCAGACCAACGAGGACACTCAACAGATTGGCAGCCTGGCGGATCGTATCTTTAGACATAAAACTTCCTTTGATGATTTGATAACCCAGCCCTAGAGGGATCTCACCTTAAGCCACAGGGCCGGAACACGGCTGGCTTTGGCAAGTGTGCTCAACGAAGCACGGCGGTTGAAGACATTGTAGTCACTTTTTTCGATTTCATCGAGAATGCCCTGGTAAAACACCGATGCGGCACCAATGGCAAGCTGTCCCTCGCGTTCGAGCATTTTCACACCTGCCCAGGACGCATCGTATAAATCGCGGGTGCGGTCGATCTGGAATTTCATGAACTGCCGCCAGTTGTCGGTGATGCGGCCTTCGGCGATGTCCGATTCGCGAATACCGTAGAAGGCCAGCTCTTCACGCGGGAGGTAAAGACGGCCATTCTGGTAATCCTCGCCGACATCGCGCAGAATGTTGGTCATCTGCAGGGCAACACCGAGCTTGATGGCATATGGGACCGCGTCATTGTTATGAAACCCAACGATGTGCATGCTCATCAGCCCTACGGTTGAAGCGACAGAATAACAATAGGTTGCCAGGTCATTAAAGGTCGAGTAGCGATTCTGGATGAGATCACGGGCAACGCCGTCGATCAACTGCAGGGCGTAATGGCGCGGGATGTGATAGCGGGTCAGCGTATCGGCCCATGCGGCGGCGACCAGGTCATCGTCCGCGAACGAGGCGGTTTCGATCATCGTGCGCCAGTAATCCAATCGGGGGTCATAATCGGGGTTTGGAGATTCATCCACTATATCGTCCACCGTGCGGCAGAAAGCGTACAGGGCACGCACAGCCGAACGCTTTTCTTCGGGGAGGAGGCCCGAGGCAAAGTAAAACGATTTGCTATGAGCAGCCGTCATCTTTTCTGCCTGCTTATAGGCCTTTCGGAGCGCAACATCCCCGGCCCAATACGAGAAGAAGGGGCGTGTGTTGGGGTGCTGGCTCTGCCCGGCGAGAGACAGAAGCTGATTTTCCCAGTTTGCTTGAACTTGCATGCTGAACCTCCAGATTTGGTATAGCCCTGATTGTACATGTTTTGTCCAGTTTGTCAAGGTCTCCATTAAAACATTGACAAATTATAGACAAGCGGTATAATACTCCTGTTCACAAAAAAGGAATAGGAGAAAGAATGCAAAAAACAACCGCAATTGTGATCGGCGCAGGGATCGGTGGGATTGCTACCGCCGCCCGGCTTGCAAAAAATGGATATAACGTGACCGTGCTGGAGAAAGAATCCACCCCTGGAGGGCGTGCCAACCAGATCGTCCGCGACGGTCACCGCATCGATATCGGCCCCACGCTCTTCCTGATGCCGGAGATCTGGGAGGAAACGTTCGCCGCCCTCGGTGAGAAGATGAGCGACCATCTCGAACTGACCCGTATCGACCCAACCTACAAGGTTCACTTCGATGATGGCTTGAAACTGGAGCTTACCTCCAACCTCGGCGATATGCAGATCCAGCTTGAAAAGGTCGAGAAGACAGCCTTTACCGGATTTCTGAACTACATTGCCGAAGGCAGCAAGCACTATAAGATGTCGGTGGAGAAGTTCGTCGGAAGGAACTTTTACAGTATTTTCGACTATTTTTCAATAGGGAATCTCCCCCTGCTCTTCCAGCTCAAGGCGCTGAAGAAACATTATGCCAATACCAGCCGCTTCTTCAAGGATGAGCGACTCAAGGCCGCCTTCACCTTCCAGAACATGTATCTGGGCCTCAGCCCTTACGATGCGCCGGCCACCTACTCCCTGCTCCAATACACGGAGCTGGCGGAAGGCGTCTGGTATCCCAAGGGGGGCATGTATGCGGGGATCCAGGCGTTAGTAAAAATCGCTGAGAAGCTGGGCGTCCAGTTCATCTATGATGCGCCAGTCAGGAAGCTGAAGGTTGAAGGTTCAAAGATAAAAGGTGTAAAGCTGCAGGACGGCCGCGAGTTCGTGGGGGACATCTTCGTTGGAAATGCAGACCTTCCCTATATCTACAAGGAACTGCTCCCTGAAAACAGTGAAGCGAAAAAACTCGAGGACAAACTCTACACCTGCTCGACCATTATGTTCTACTGGGGTGTGGATAAAAAGTATCCCCAGATAGCCCACCACAACGTGTTCCTGGGCGGGAATTACAAGGCGTCGTTCGACCAGATCTTCAACGATCACACCCTGCCCGATGTGCCATCCTTCTACGTCCATGCACCGGCCCGCACAGACAAAGCGGCCGCGCCAGAGGGACAGGATACCCTGTATGTGCTGGTGCCTGTCGGCCATCTGGATGCCCGTTCCGAGCAGGACTGGCAGGCCATGATCGATCGCGCCCGCCAGACCGTGCTCAACCGTCTTGCCAATGAAATGGGCATAGTCGACCTGCGCGAGCACATCAAGTTCGAGATCGTGTACCAGCCCAAAACATGGAAGGAACGCTTCAACCTCGAAAAAGGCGCGGCGTTTGGGCTCAGTCACAACTTCTGGCAGGTCGGCTACCTGCGCCCACAGAACCGCCATAAACAGTATAAGAACCTGTATTTCGCCGGAGCATCCACTCATCCAGGCACCGGTCTGCCGATCGTCCTGTTATCGGCCCGCCTGACGACCGAGCGGATTTTAAAGGAAGCAGGTAAAATATCTGTGCAAAATCTTGACTATGTCCCGGGCCATGCCTAAACATCGCCTCTAAAGGAGCCGCATGATCAGTACAACACCTGCCTTTAACCTTAAAGTCGTGCTCAAAGAAACCGGTCTCGCCGCAGACACCCTGCGCGCCTGGGAACGCCGTTATGGACTTCCCATGCCGCAGCGCAGCGCAGGTGGACACCGCTTATATTCGCAGCGTGATATCGAAACGATCAAGTGGCTGATGAAACGGCAGGAGGAAGGGCTTTCCATCTCCCGCGCCGTGGATATGTGGAATGAGCAAATCGGTTCAGGTACAGATCCTCTGGCTGATTCCATTTCCTCAACGCCCGCCTTCGTTTCGGGCGTTCCCATGCCCTACCAATCCCCCGACGCAACTCTCGTATCCCTGCGGGCAGGCTGGATCGAGGCCTGTATGAATTTCAGCGAATCGACCTCCGAGCAGGTGCTGAACCAGGCATTCTCCATGTTTCCGGTCGAATCGGTCTGCGTCGAAGTTCTGCAAAAGGGAATGACCGAGATCGGCGACATGTGGTATCAGAACCGCGCCAGTGTCCAGCAGGAGCATTTTGCTTCCGCACTGGCCATACGCAAGCTGGACGCGCTGCTGAACGCCTCTCCTGTCCCTACCCGCGACCAGACGGTTCTGGTGGGCTGCCCCGCCGAGGAATGGCATACGTTTACCCCACTTTTACTTTCCCTGCTCCTGCGCCGCCGCGGCTTGAACGTGCTCTACCTGGGGGCAAATGTTCCCGTCTCACAATTATCTGAGACCGTAAAGAACAGCCGTGTCAACCTGGTGGTGCTGATCGCGCAGCTGCTCACCAGCGCCGCGACCCTCCAGCAGACAACGATTGCATTGTCCTGGCAGAATATCCCTGTGGCGTTTGGCGGGCGGATATTCAGTGTTCGGCCGGAACTGGCAGACTACATCCCCGGCCTCTTCCTCGGCCGGGACTTGATCGCGGCACTGGATGAGATCGAGGTCATTCTAAGCAGCCGGGCAAGACAGCGACAGGTGAAAGCTGCGCTGCCCGACCATGCCGAGGCGCTACAGGCCTTTTTGTTGAAGCGCCCGCAGATCGAGATGGATGTGAAGGAATCCCTGGAGAAATTTCCCATCCTTCCCGAGGATGTCCAGACGGGCGTTCACTTCCTCGGCCAGAATATTACCGCCGCCCTCCAGCTCGGCGATATGTCACATGTCTCTGCCGAGGTGGACTGGCTGAAGGGCCTGCTCCAGACTCATGGATCGACAGATGGCCAGTTGATCGGATTCATGCAAACCTACGCCCAGGCCGTGGACCAGAACATGAACGGCAAGGGAGATCCGGTCACCCGCTGGATCGCCTCCGAAGTGGATAAGCTGAAGGAAGGCTCGTAAAGATATGACCGCAATTTGGTGGATCCGCCGCGATCTGAGGTTGACGGATAATGCTGCGCTTCAGGCGGCGCTCGCAGCGGGTCCCGTGGTACCGATTTTTATCCTCGACCCGGCGTTTAACGGTTCGTCCCCGCGCCGAAAGGACTTTCTGTACGAGGGTTTGCACGCGCTCGACCGGGATCTGCGTTCGCGCGGATCCTATCTGGTCCTTCATACCGGCAGACCCTTGGATGTGTTACAGAAAGTCCAGCGGGAAACAACTGCTGAATTCATTTTTGCGGAGGAGGATTTTACACCCTATGCCCTGAAACGGGATGAAGAGCTGGCCCGCCAGCTGCCTCTGCACCTCATACACGGACTGACCGTCTTCCACCCGCGTGACGTTCTGAAAGCAGACCAGACGCCTTACACCGTCTTCACACCTTACTCCAAATTCTGGAAGGCGAGGCTGGCCCGCGCTCTCCAGATACAACCTGCTCCTGGGCGCATTAATACACCCACCGGCATCAGGACGGAGCCGCTTCCCAGCTTCAAGGTCAGCCCGCTATTCCCGGCAGGGGAGGTAGAAGCGCTGGTGCGGTTGGAAGAATTTTTACATAGCCGCATTTTCGAATATGGTGAAAACCGCAACCGCATGGACCTGGACGGCACCTCCTCTCTTTCACCGTATCTGCATCTCGGGATGCTGGGGATAAGACAGGCCGTCCATGCCGCTCAGCAGGCCATCGCTCACAAGAAGAGCGCAGGTGCAGAGTTGTGGCTGAATGAGCTGATCTGGCGCGAGTTCTACATCCAGATCCTGTACCACTTCCCCAGGGTCAGGAAAACCGCCTTCAACCCCATGCTGGCGAACGTCGCCTGGCGGAACAACGAATCTCATTTTGATGCCTGGAAGGCAGGCCGGACCGGCGTTCCCATTGTCGACGCGGCGATGCGACAGCTTAAGGAAATCGGCTGGATGCACAACCGGGCGCGGATGATCGCCGCCTCCTACCTGGTCAAGGACCTGTTGATCGACTGGCGCTGGGGCGAGGCCTGGTTCATGGAGAACCTGCTCGATGGCGACATTGCAGCCAACAACGGCGGCTGGCAGTGGACGGCCGGAACAGGCACCGACGCCGCGCCTTATTTTCGTATTTTCAATCCGGTCCTGCAGAGCCAGAAATTCGATCCTAATGGGGATTACATCCGCAGATGGGTACCGGAACTGCGCATGCTCGACGCGAAGGGTATCCATGCACCCTGGCAGAACGGGATCCGGCTCAAAGGATATCCTGAGCGCCCCATCATCGAACGTGACAAGGAGAGAACACTGCAGGCCTACCAGGCATCGAGAGAGAGGCAGATCGCCTGATGGAAAACAGACGTGACCTTTCTGTGTCCAT
>DATAKV010000586.1:0-3442 GCA_036261375.1 Anaerolineales bacterium | reverse complement strand
GGTGGATAGTATGAAAAAGGTACGTACTTTATTCTTTGCGGCCTTGCGCGACTATGTGGGCGTCCGCTCGGTCGAGCTGCAGATGCCCATGCAGACGGACGTTGCAGGTTTAAAAGCCCTGCTTATCGAGAAATTCCCTGTGCTGCGAGGGTTGATGGGACACATGCTGATCTCGGTCAACCATGAATATGTGTTTGACGATGCCATTGTTCCGGAGGATGCCGAGGTGGCTCTCTTCCCGCCTGTTTCGGGCGGTTAGGTAAACATTTGATGGATCACGGGGGAAAGAACCTTCTAACGAGGGTGGTGCTATCTCTGTTCCATGTTAAACTTTTGGCATGCGGTCTATGTTGCCCCCAGGACAAAACTGCAGATTCGGGCGGATGAACGGCTGCTCCCCGTTCCCACAGTTGGGAATGGAACCCTTTACTTTGTTTCATTGATAGGAACTGCTTATGCAATCCATTAACCAAAACTGGACAACCCGTTTCATTCCCCTTTGGATCGGTCAGGCGCTGTCCCTGCTTGGCAGCCAGCTTGTGCAGTTCGCCATCATCTGGTATCTCACCCAAAAGACCAATTCAGCCACGACCCTGGCCATTGCTTCCATGATGGGTCTTCTGCCGCAAGTCCTGTTGTCACCGTTCATCGGCACATGGGTGGACCGGGGCAACCGCCGCCTGATCCTGATCGCTGCCGATTCGACCGTGGCCGCATCAACCCTTATACTTGCCATCCTGTTTGCCTCCGGCATGATCCAGGTCTGGCATATTTATGTAGCCCTCTTCGTCCGTGCGGTCGCGGGCGGCTTCCACCAATCCGCTTTTGGGGCCTCGGTGGTGCTCCTCGTACCGAAGGAGCACCTGGCGCGCGTTCAGGGATTTAATCAGGCACTGCACGGCGGGATCAATATCCTCTCTGCTCCGCTCGGGGCTTTTCTGCTTTCCATACTGCCTATGCAGGGAATCCTGGGAATCGACATCGGAACGGCCCTGCTGGCGGTCGGCATCCTGCTCTTTATCCGGATCCCCCAGCCCGAACGCAGATCGGAGACCCCGGCCACGTTCTGGCAGGATTTCAAGGCCGGGTTCCGTTATATCATCGCCTGGCGCGGTCTGGTCATTCTGCTGGGTTTGGTGATGGTCATCAATTTCTTTTACAGCGCCACGGAGCCGTTAACACCCCTGCTGGTCACGAACCATTTCAACGGCGGGGTACAGCAGCTGGGCTGGTGGCTGTCTTCGTTTGCGGCGGGTACAGTGCTTGGCGGGCTTGTCCTGGGCGTGTGGGGTGGCTTCAAGCGGAAGATTATCACGGCCCTGCTCGGACTGGTCCTGATGGGGATCAGCACAGCGGTCGTCGGCCTGGTACCCTCGGACTCTTTTCTGACCGGGTTGCTCGCAAATTCGGCGGCGGGATTTCTCCTGCCGGTCATCAACGGCTCGTTTGGCGCGACACTACAGGCCAGCATTGCCCCGGCCATGCAGGGACGAGTTTTTGCCTTCATCTTAAGTGCGGCCATGCTGGTGTCGCCCCTGGCCCTGATGGTCGCCGGTCCGTTCGCAGATACGTTTGGCATCCAGCTCTGGTTCCTGATTGCGGGCACATCCTGTGTATTGATGGGAGTATTCGGTTTCTTTTTGCCAGACGTGATGCAGATGGAGCACAGGACCGGCGATGGACAGCTGGCCATATCGGACTCCTCATGATCCGGCAATTGACTTGACCTGCCAGTCCTAGTCTTTTTACTGCCTATTCCTTTGCAAGGCGGACGGGTAGCCCGGCAATCATCAGGATGGATCTATCGGCGCGGGCGGCGAGCCGCTGATTGGCGCGGCCCAGTGCGTCTCTGTAGATCCGGCCAAGGGGATAGGGGGGTACCAGCCCCAGACCTACTTCATTCGAGACAATGATCCAATCCGCTTTCGAACGGGTCATACAGTCCAGGAGCGCATCCACCTCAACATTCAGCGTCTCACTTGCTTCTTTTTCACTGGCAGTGTCCGGCAGCTGAAGCAGAACATTTGTGGCAAGCAAAGTCATGCAGTCCAGGAGGATGACATCGGCAGGGTGATCGGCCAGTTCCTGCTGGATGGCCTGGCCAACATTCAAGTAGGCTTCCAGTGTCCGCCATGCCGCGGGACGTTCGGCGCGGTGGTTTTCGATGCGCGTCTTCATTTCCTCATCCCCGGCGGAGGCGGTTGCCACGTACAACACGCTGCCGCCATGGTCATGAGCCAGCTGCTGGGCATAACTGCTTTTGCCGCTGCGTGCACCTCCCAGGATGAAGGTTGACTTTGGAGTGGAGTCGATGTGCTTCAACGTTCGATCGATCGCCTCGATGGAAGACAGGAAATCCGGCTCGCTGAACACTTCCAGGGTCAGCACGCCGCGATAGTTTGAGAGGAGCATTCGGAAGACCGGCTCCAGTTCATGTGGATCGACGTGGCTCAGGGACGAATGATCCCGTTCGCCGATGCCGTGCATATGGATAACGCGAGCGCGCGGCAGCGCCTTTTCCAGGTAGGGCATGACCGGCACGCCGTCCAGCCACAGGTGACCGATATCCACACAGCGGCTGACCGGGATGCGGTCCAGCACGGGCTGGGTGAAATCGGGTGGATACCTCTCCAGGTTTTCCACTGCCAGTTTTTCGGGTCCGCCGGCCCATTCAGCGACGATCTCCAGCGCACGGACAGCCTGGTCCTGCCAGTGGTGCAGCACTTGCTCATCCTGCGAATCCCGCACTTCCCTGCCATCGAGGTGCAAGACATACGCCCAGGGATCCAGCCGCTGGGTCAGCTCGATCACTCTTCGGGCTTTGACGAGAGAGACATCCTGCTCAGAGCCATCCGCACCCAGCTTTAGATCGAGAGGCAGATGGACCGTGTAGGTCAGATCATAGAGCCGTGCCAGCCTGATCAGCTCATCCAATACTTCGGACGAGGGCAGGTTGTTCTGGCCGTCATCCACTTCGAAGAGCACCAGCTCGATATCACGGACCTTGCCTGCCAGGTACTGGACGTTGGGCAGGATGTCGGCGGGGATGATGTAGGAGGTTGTCCCAAGACGGAAGGGGAGTGAGTGTATGTTCATGCGGATAATGTTACCAGGACAAGGATTTCTGAAACTTCGACGACCAACCCAAACACGTCTCCTGTCACGCCTCCAATACGTTCGCGGGTAAATCGAAGCAGGAGAAGGATAGCAAAATTGGTTATGGCAAGAGCTAGAAGGCCAGTGATGCTGAGGAGCATCACCAAGACAAGGGGAATGAGGCCGCTCCAGAAAATGGTGGATTTGCTCAACCCGGAAGAGAAGTCCGCACCCATGCCGCCGGGACGCGCCAAAGGTTGGAACCCGGCCAGGATGATGAACCAGCGTCCCAGGCTGGCGGCGAGCAGGATACCTGGAAGGACACGGTCGGCTGGCAGGGAGACGA
>DATAKV010000582.1:0-2715 GCA_036261375.1 Anaerolineales bacterium | reverse complement strand
CGTGGTGCTGCCGACCAGCGAGGTCACGACGGCGGCGGCGATCGCGGCGACCGGGCCGACCGACAGGTCGACGCCGCCCGTGGCGATCACCAGCGTCATGCCGATCGCGAGAAGCATGACTGTTGAACCATTGCGAAAGATATCGATCAGGCTTCCATGCAGGTTGCCGTCCCTGACCTCAATGGTGAAGAATCCCGGGATAAAGAGAAGATCGAAGAACAGGATGAGGAATAAGGCAACCAACGGAAAAAAGAGCCTGCTCTCGGTGACATGTCTCCAGTGAACGGATACTTTCGTAGATTTTCTCATGCTTCACTCCCTGCAAAGGCATGGATGATTGTATTCTCGTCCACTTCCCCGGTGTATTCGGCCACTTTCTCTCGTTCCCGCAAAACCACAATCCGGTGGCTTGTGCGCAGTACTTCCTCCAGTTCCGAGGAGATGAACACACAGGACTTTCCTTCTTCGGCCAGTGTCAACACGAGCTTTTGGATTTCAGCCTTGGTGCCCACATCGATGCCGCGGGTTGGCTCGTCCAGGATGAGGATCTGCGGATTGATCGCCAGCCACCGGGCAAGAATCACTTTTTGCTGGTTGCCTCCACTCAAATTTTTGACCGGCTGGTCTGCCGACGGGGTGGCAATGTTCAGCAGTTTGATGTATCTCTCTGCATACTCGTATTGGTCCTGCAGGCTCAGGTAGTTAAACCAGCCTCTGCTGGCCTGAATGGCAAGAACGATGTTTTCCCGGACAGTTAGATCGTCCACGATCCCTGCGGCTTTCCGATCTTCAGGACAGAGGGCAACGCCTCGTTTTATGGATCCGAGGGGGGAGTGGTCCTGGATCGGAGTGCCGCTCATCGAAATGGATCCACTGTCGGCTTTGTCCGAACCGAAGAGGATGCTGGCCGCTTCGGTCCGGCCAGACCCGAGAAGTCCCGCGAGTCCCACGACTTCTCCCACATGCAGGTCCAGGTCAAATGGCCGGATAGCACCGCTAAGACCCAATTTCCGCGCCTGCAATAGAGCCTCTTTTTTGATATGTTTACTGCTTTCCAATTTGATCTTCGACATTTCATCGAATTCGGCCAGGTTTCGGCCGATCATTTTCGAGATCAACCCCACGCGTGTAATTGCAGCCGTTTCATAGGTCCCAACTAATTTGCCGTTTCGCAGGACCGTGATCCTGTCTGAAACGTCATACACCTGGCCGAGGAAATGTGTGATGAAGATAATTCCCACCCCTTCGCTTTTGAGCTTTCTCATCACCTTGAAGAGCTGCCTGGTTTCGTTTTCATCGAGGCTGGACGTCGGCTCATCGAGGATGATGATCTTCGCGCCCTCGATATACAGCGCCCGTGTGATGGCCACCATTTGTTGGATGGCGACCGTATAGGTCCCCAGTGGCTGAGTCACATCGATCTCCACACCCAACAAATTCTGGAGGGCCTGGCTGGCCAGGACATTCATTTTTGCCCAATCGATGCGGCCCATTTTATAGGGCTCGCGTCCGAGGAGAATGTTCTCTGCAACGGATAGATTGATGCACAGGTTGATTTCCTGATACACCGTGCTGATGCCGAGTGCCTGCGCGTGTTGGGGGGATTTCGCCTGGATTTCCCGGCCGTCCAGGGTGATCGTTCCAGAATCCGGTTTGTCAACTCCGGTCAACACTTTCATCAATGTTGATTTGCCTGCCCCATTCTCTCCCACCAGACACAGGATTTCACCCCTTTTAAGTGTCAAACTGACATTGTCAAGCGCCTGCACACCCGGGAACGCTTTGCTGATTCCATCCATTGCCAGGATGATCTGATTCGCCTCAGACATGTCTGCCTGCCTTTAGGAATAACCACCGTGATGATTGGGAAGCGATGGAATTCATCGCTTCCCAATCATCCAGCATGTCTCTGCCACTTATGGCAGATCGATTTCAGAACTAGTATTTACGTCCTGCCGCAATATCCTGAAGGTTCGGATCGTCCATGAAGAACACGCTTTCCTGCGACGGGATCCACTTGGGCAGGGTCTCGCCATTCAGAGCGGCAAGGGCGGCTTCGTACACCTGCGGGGCAAGCAGCGGATTGCACTCCACAGTCACATTGAGCGTGCCATCGAGCATCGCCTGGAAGGCGCCGGCGGTGGCATCGACAGAGATGACCTTGACATCCTGGGCGGGAACGAGACCGGCTTCCTTGAGCGCTTCGATCGCGCCGAACGCCATTTCATCGTTCTGGCCGAAGATGCCCTGGACATCCTTGGTTTCCTTCAGCCAGGCTTCTGTCACTTCCTTGCCTTCTTTTACGCTCCAGTTGGCGGTCTGGCTCTTGGTGACGGTGATTCCACATGCCTCAGCGGTCTCGCGGAAACCTGTGCCGCGGTCGGTGGCGGGAGCAGAGCCGACATTCCCGACCAGTTCCCAGACGTTCTTCGAGGCGCTGCCTTCGAGCAATTTGCACATTTCCGTGCCGGCCTTGCGGCCTTCTTCCACGAAATCGGCGCCGATGAAGGTGACGTAATAATCCTCAAAACCGTCAATGCGGCGGTCCGAAAGAATGACAGGTTTGCCGGCGGCCTTGGCATCCTTCAATACCTGCTCCCAGCCGGTCGTCTCCAGGGGCGACATGATGATCACGTCCACTTCGGGGTCCTGTACGAACTGCTGGAAACCGGCGACCTGTTTGGCAATGTCGTTCTGGGAATCATAGAACTTGAG
>DATAKV010000568.1:0-3204 GCA_036261375.1 Anaerolineales bacterium | reverse complement strand
TTCAATCTATGCGAGCCAACCCAGGGCGTTCCTGTCCACCGAACGGTATCGTTCGCGAAGCCCGAATGGTTCACCAAAGACATTGAATATGATCCGGATACAGCCAACCAGCTTCTGGATGAGCTCGGTCTGGAGAAAGGCGCTGACGGCTTCCGAACGCGACCGGATGGCGAGCCACTGCTCATCAACCTGATCTATGCCATTCAATGGGGTGATCCTGCCCTCCATGAACTGGCCAAAGAATACTGGGAGGCAGTGGGCGTCAGAGTTGAACTTAAAGAGATCAGCACAGAAGCGTATCGAGCCATGGCTGCTAATAACGATCATGACATTCAGGTGACCAATAGCGGACTCGAAACCGAGGCACCCCTCTACTCCAATCCCTTCCGGCTCTACCCGCCCTTCGGTGACGCTGCGCTCGAACCGCTGTTTGGCGCTCCCTGGGTCGAATGGTACAACAGCGATGGCGCGCAAGGCATCGAGCCGCCAGACGATATTAAGCCCTTATGGGAACTAACCGATCAGTGGAAATCGACCTTGCCGGGCAGTGACGAATACGTCAGCCTGGGGCAGCAGCTTGCCCAGGTTCAGGTGGATCGGGGCATGATCATCGGCACCATTACCTCTTCACCAGCGATGCTGATTGTCTCGCGCCGCCTGGGCAATGTGCCTGAGCTCACGATCAATGCGTTCGAGTACTATCGTACCTATCCCTTCCGAACGGATCAATGGTACTTCAAGGATGCAGAATAAGGAACTTAGCTTCTTTGCATGCATCTCATCAAAATGTGCTGGCGCTTGTGGGGGTAGCGCCAGCACCCTATATAATCCAACCCCAGGCCAATCTTGTTGGGAGGCTCTGCGAGCCAGTGTCCCGGCACGGTTGGGTACTGTTGGAATTTCTGTAAGACCCATACAATGAGGCTAATGCCTGGCTGGCAGCACCTCCTGCTGCCAGGTAGCAGTTGCCAGAGGAGTCCGAAGTGGCAAGATTTGTCATCCAGCGTTTCATCATCATGATAATTATGCTGGCGGCTTTATCGCTGATCGTCTTCATCACCATTGAGCTGCCACCCGGTGACTACGCCGACCGGCGCGCCCTGCACCTGCGCTCGGCTGGCGTGACAGTCACGAGCGATGATGTCGAATCCCTGCGCCGCATCCTGGGACTTGACCGCCCGTGGTATGTGCGCTACTTCAATTGGATCTCCAACATCGTCCTGCGCGGCAACTTCGGCCAATCCTTCGGGCTCCACCTCCCGGTCACCGAGGTGCTAGGGCAGCGTGTCGGGCTGACGATTATGCTGGCTGTGGCGACCATCATCTTTACCTATGGTCTGGCGATCCCGATTGGCATCTATTCCGCCATCCGGCAGTATTCCCTGGGCGATTACGCCGCCACCATCGTGGGCTATTTTGGTATGGCGACGCCCAGCTTTATGCTCGCACTCATCCTCTTGTATTTTAGCGTCATGGTGGTTGGTACGAGTGTGGGCGGCCTGTTCTCGCCGGAATACGCCGAAGCGCCCTGGAGCTGGGGGAAATTTGTTGACCTCCTCCGCCACTTGTGGGTACCTGCGCTGGTGTTAGGGCTGGCAGGGACTGCCTTCGAGATCCGCACCATGCGCGCCACGCTGCTGGATGAGAAGAATAAGTTGTATGTTACTGCCGCTCGGGCAAAGGGATTGCCGGAGTGGAAACTCCTGATGAAGTACCCGGTGCGGGTCGCTCTCAACCCAATTGTCAGCACCATCGGCTGGGAGTTAACGGCGATCATTGCCGGCGCGCCGCTCGTCTCCTTCGTGCTCGCCCTGCCAGACACCGGTCCCCTCTTTCTGACTGCCCTGCTCGACCAGGACACCTATCTGTCCGGCGCGATCCTGCTGATGTACGCCGCATTGACCATCCTGGGCACGTTCCTGTCGGATGTGCTCCTGGCAGTGCTCGATCCGCGCATCCGCTACGGGGAGAGAATTTAACATGGCACAGATCACCGAAGCCGTTGACGTTGCTCCACGCCCGACGCCACCTCCCTCTGTGATTGCCAAATCGGCGGAGATCAAGTACTACACTGCATCCCAGTTCCAGTTGATGTGGTGGAAGTTCAAGAAGCACCGCCTGGCCTTGATCGGTACATTGATTCTTGCCGTCTTTGTTTTCATTGCCCTCTTCGCCGAATTCCTATCGCCCTATACGCCTGGCGCCCGCACGCCGAATTACCTGTTCGGACGCCCACAGACGTTGCATTTCAGGGACGCGGAAGGCAATTTCCACTTGCGTCCCTTCACCTATGCCCTCACAGCTGCCATGGACCCTGAGACATTTCTGCTGGAGGTCAAGGAAGACACCAGCGACCCCTGGCCCGTCTATTTTTTCGTCAAAGGCAACCCGTACAAAATGTGGGGATTGATTGAATCTGATATCCATTTGTTTGGAGTCCAGGAGGGTCATCTGCATTTGCTGGGTACCGATCAGCTTGGGCGTGACATCCTCTCTCGTTTGTTCCACGCGACGCGCACCTCACTCACGATCGGCGTGGTCGGTCTCTTCATTTCCTTTTTCCTCGGCTTGATCATTGGCGGCATCTCGGGCTTTTTTGGTGGCACCGTGGATGATGTCATCCAGCGCTTCATTGAATTTATCCGTTCGATCCCCACGCTACCGCTCTGGATGGCTCTTGCCGCAGCCCTGCCAAGAGACTGGTCGCCCGAACGCGTTTATTTCACGATCACGATTCTGCTCGGGCTCCTGGGGTGGACGCACCTGGCGCGGCGTGTTCGCGGCAAACTGCTCTCATTGCGGGAAGAGGATTTCGTTGTGGCGGCACGCATCGCCGGAAGCAGCAACGCGCGCATCATCGCCCGGCATTTGCTGCCATCCTTCCTGAGCTATATTATTGTTGACTTGTCGATCTCATTCCCCTATATGATCCTGGCCGAGACCTCGCTATCCTTTATCGGCCTGGGCCTGCGGGCGCCGGTGATCTCGTGGGGCGTGTTGCTGCAAGACGCACAGAACATCCAGGCGATCGCGCTCTATCCGTGGCTCTTCACGCCCGTGGCGTTCGTGATCATATCGGTCATGGCGTTCAGTTTCGTCGGCGACGGCGCGCGCGATGCAGCTGATCCCTATTCCCGCTAGAAGGCGGTCACTCGTGGATAACAACGTACTTTTGGAAATCAAAGATTTGCGGGTATCCTTTCC
>DATAKV010000548.1:0-1870 GCA_036261375.1 Anaerolineales bacterium | reverse complement strand
CCCCGAGGTAACGAAGACCGTAATGGAACGAATGCAGGCGTGCGCGGCGCAAAATCCTGAGGTCCAATTGACCGCAGCAGAATGCTTCGGCGAGATCCACCGCACGCATTTGGTCAACAGTCGCGGCATCGACGCGGAGCAGGAAGCGACGCAGGTCAATATCGAGTTCGTCCTTCACAGCCAGCGCGGCGATCAGGAGGTGGAAACCTTCGTCGAGATGCGTAGACGCCGCGTGGCAGACCTGGGGATCGAAGAGGAAATGGAACGAAGAGTGCAGCAGACTCTCGATCAGTTCGAGATGACGGCAGCTCCCATCTGGGATGGTCCTGTCATCCTTCGCGGGGCGGTCCTGGCCACTTTCATGGCCGGCGATAGCCCGCGGGGCGGCGTGTTGCATACCCTCGGCAACGCAGAAGCCAAGTACGCCAAATATTCCTCCTGGGAGGTTGGGAAATCCGTGTTCCGGACAGAGGTCAAAGGCGATCCGCTCACGGTGTGGGCAAGCCGCTGCATCCCGTTCGGCATCTACTCCAATCGCTTCGACGACGAAGGGATTCCGGCCCAGCGTGTGGAACTCATCCGGGATAACGAGCTGGTGACGTTCGTCGCCAGCCAGCGCTACGCCGATTATCTCGAGCTCCCGGCGACGGGCGCGTTCGGCGGCGTGGAGCTTCCCCCCGGTCAGACGGAAGCAGATGCCTTACTTGCCGAGCCGCATATCCAGGTCATGCAGTTCTCGTGGTTCAACCCTGACCCGATCACCGGCGACTTTGCCGCCGAGATCCGGTTCGGCTACCTGGTGGAAAACGGCGTCCGCAAACCGTTTCGCGGTGGGCAGCTGCTCGGCAACTTTATGGACGCGCTGGCAAATGTCCGCTGGAGCACGGAGACCGGCATGTTTGGCAGCTATCTCGGCCCGCACACCGCGCGTTTCGATCGTCTCAAAGTCTCCGGATAGGTTCGAGGCATGGATGTCTATCGCATCCTGGTCATCGAGGACGACCCGGCTATCGGTCAAAGCTTATTGGATGGATTCAAGCAGCATGGGTTCCGGGCCGACCTGTGCAAGACAGGCGCAAGCGGTGTGGAATATGCTCAAAAACATTCCCCCCATCTAATCGTCCTGGATATCAGGCTTCCGGACGGCTCTGGCTTCGACGTCTGCCGCCGGATGCGACATCTTGGATTGCACCAGCCTATTATTATGCTGACGGCCCAGCACGATGAATTGGATAAGGTGCTCGGACTCGAAATGGGCGCGGACGATTACATGACCAAGCCATTCAGCCTGCGCGAGCTGGTCTCGCGGGTGCGCGCACAACTGCGGCGTGCCTATGGGGATTATTCGTCCACGGAGTCGAATGTCCTGGTGATCAACGATCTCGTGTTGGAGCAGGCGACAGGCCAGGTACGGCGCGGGGAAGAAAACATCAACTTAACCCCCACCGAGTTCCGTCTCCTCTCGTACCTGGCGCGGCATCGCGGCCAAGCCCTGACCCGTTCCCAAATTGTGGAGGCGGTCTGGGGCTTTGCCGCGGACGTCGAAAGCGAAAAGACGGTCAACGTGCACATCCGGCGCCTCCGGGAAAAGATCGAGTTGAAGCCAGAGCAGCCTTCGCTGATATTGACCGTGCCGGGAATAGGTTATCGAATGGCAAAGTAGCCTCTCCTCCCCCTAAATCCCGCTCTTTGGAATTTAGGGGAAGTCTGGGATGGGGGTCGGGGTCGATTACGGAATCTTAATCACATCACAATCTGGTTGAAATTTCCAGCTTCTATACTTTCAGGCGAGGTCAGTCCTCGCCCGATTTTTTTCCTGGAGATTTTCGTTGAGCAAACGCGCGATCGTTCTATTTTCACTCGTGGCTAT
>DATAKV010000545.1:0-2574 GCA_036261375.1 Anaerolineales bacterium | reverse complement strand
AAACGTTCAAACAAATGGGGCAGATCCTCCTGGAGCAGACCAATGCCCGTATCTTCTACCTGGATTTCAACGTTCGTATCCTGATCTTCCAATCGGAGTGATACTTGCCCGCCTGGCTGCGTGAACTTGATCGCATTATTGAGAAGATTCCCCAGGAGCTGTTCGATCTGAGTTTTATCACCCCGAATCGGGAAGGGTCCAGGTGCAATTTCCAGGTTAAACGTCAAATCTACTTGTTCTGCCACGGCGGCATAACGCTCTGCAATGTGCATTGCGATTCCGCCAAGGTCAATCTGGGGCCAATTGGACCGGTCGGGCTGAGATTCCAGCCGGGAGAGATCGAGCAAACTGGATGAAAGCGACTCCAGCCGGGCAAGCTGCCCGATCGCTTCGGAGAGGTGCGCTGTATTTTGCGGTTCATCTATGGCAAGCTCCAGATTTGCACGCAGCGCCGTGATGGGCGAGAATAACTCGTGAGAGGCGTCGCTGGCAAACCGCCGCAGCGTGGTGATCGTTTCCTCCATCCGCGCAGCCATCATATTGAACGAGCGGGCCAGCAACCCAATCTCATCCGAGCGATCCGGGTCAGCCCGCGTTGAAAGTTCGCCCCCGGCCATGCGTGTGGTGGTCTCTGCCAGCTTCACGAGCGGCACGCTGATCCGGCGGCTGATCATCCAACCCATCACAGCTGCCAGGATGACCCCGGCGCTTGAGGCGAGCGCCAGACCCCGTGCGACGCTGGCGATGATCTCCCGGCCATAGGTCGGACCTTCGGACAACTCCACGTAACCGAGCGCTACCTCCGACTCGTCCAGAATCGGGACTGTCAAAATCTCCGCCGATCGCCGTGCTGGCGGAGCCACTGACCGATCCAGATAAAACCCGTAAAAGCTACCCGCTGCCGGAAAATTCAGCACGACTTCTCCATCCGCGACAGATGATGAAATGTCTACCCCATCCGGAGCACCTCCTGAGTTTTCTTCGCCTTCCGGGGCAGGTCCCGAACCAAACCAGTCTCTCAGCCACCAGCCCGATCCGCCATCTTGCGCTGGATCGCCGTTTTGACCAATCTCTGCGGGTCCAGATCCAAAAAGAGGCGGAGCGTCCCTGGGTGGTTCGTCGCCATTGCCTGACTGTTCGTAGCGCAGGATCAGGGCGTGCTGTTCAGTGGGTGAACCTGAATCCGCGACCATATTACCCTGAGGATCAAGCAGGCGCACGCGCGTCTGGGTGAAGAAAGAAAAGGTCTCCACCTGCGCCTGCACGGCTTCGGCCGGCAGATCATAACTATCTGCTAATCGCATCGCGATGCCGATGGTGTGGGCGTTTCCCACCAGGTAGCGGCGTTCCTGTTGCAGGTAGTAACTATTCAGTGCCACGAGCAAAACGCCGGCCACAGCCAGCGCCGTGACCAGCGCGATCACAGCGTAACTTAAAGGCAGCCGCCAGCGCAGCGAATTCCGACCCATCATTGTCAGACCTCCTGAATGCCAACAGGGATGAGACCGCCTCATCCCTGTCGAGAATCTGATCCATATTCTGAAGTCATACCGTCTTTTCGAAGACAGGCGATTGCGTTACAGTTGATCGTAGTATATCACCGTGCCAATCAGGCGGTCGCCTTGCCATTCACCCCAGACCATCAGGATCGTGCCATCCCCGATCTCCTCGATGGTATCCACTTGTCTGGCCTGCAGCCGCAGCCTGCCGCCTTCGATCACATCGCCCGGCGAGGGCAGGCTGGTGATATCGGCATAGATCAACGTATCATGAGTGACCACGACCTCGATGGTAGGTCCGCCTGCGGCGCCAACCGGCCCGCTCGGTCCACCGGTGGCGGCCCGGGCGATAAAGAGGCTGTTGCCTTCACGCCGCTGGAATGGGCCCTCCAGCTCCGGGGGAGTGCCGGGTACCTGAGCTGGCGGCAGCAATTCAATATCCGTGTTTGGCCCGAAAACGACATCGCCTGGCGGGAACAGCTTCTCACCAGCCATCAGCCGGCCGGCTACATAGGCGGCTCCAGCCAGTAGAGCGAACAAGATCAAGCCGCCCAGTATCCAGAACACGGTTCTTCGCTTACGCGGGCGCACCGCGCCATCTTCGGCAAGGTTTTCCATCTTCTGTTTTGCTTCACGCATCGTCAGACTCCTTTTTTAGTCGAGCTCGTTTGTTATTCGTAGCGCAGCGCCTCGATTGGATCAAGGCGGGCGGCCCGCGCGGCCGGATACAATCCAAAGACCAACCCTGTGAGCAGACCCACGCCGAAAGCCAGCGGAATGCTTCCTGCGTCAAGAAGGGCTACGCCCTCGTTCAGGCTCGCGATGACGGGGATACTCAAGACCCCCACCGTAATCCCCAATACACCGCCGATAATGCTCAATAGCAGCGCCTCGAACAGGAACTGCAGCACAATATCCCGCCTGCGCGCGCCTACAGCCATCCGCACGCCGATCTCGCGTGTGCGCTCTGTCACACTCACCAGCATCACGTTCATTATGCCAATGCCGCCGACTGCCAGCGACACGACCGCCATACTCACAAGCATGAGCGACAACGTGCGTGCGGCTTTCCGCT
>DATAKV010000542.1:0-2695 GCA_036261375.1 Anaerolineales bacterium | reverse complement strand
CTCACAATACAAGAAGGCTGGAGCTTTGTTAAAAGTAGAGTCTAAGGATTTAAAAAGAAAGGCTGCGTATTTTTTTTACGCAGCCTCAAAGCATTTTGAATAAGATCCAGATCAGAACGAAGCGACCGCCTGTTCCACCGAGTCGTAGACCTCCACATACTCGGTGACCCCGGAGATATCGAGCATGTCACGGATGGGAGGAATCGGGTTGGCCAGCTTGAGATGTTTGCCGCGATCCTCCTCCGAGAGCATCTTGTGGATGATGACCAGCGCCCGTACGCCGATACTGGTCAGGGAAGGGGTCTGGGTCAGGTCGATGACCAGGTCACGCATCCCATCGTTATAGGCTTGCTTGGCAGCCTCTTCCAGCTCGGCAAAATTGCCCAGGTTGACCCGGTCCTGAAGATGGAAGACGGTCACCGGAATGCGGCCCTGGGCCTGCGAGATTTGTACGAGCGCCATGTTCAACCTCCTGGATCGAGAGTGGATCAAATTTGGACAATGATACACCAAAAAAGAAAGCACTGACTTGTTATCCGGCATGAATGGCTTATGCTGCCGCAAAACCGATTTTTCTTATCGCTTGTCTCATAATTAGCTTTACGTTCCGTTTTTATTTGTAGGTTGAAAATCCAAGTAAAAGTTAAACAAATTATACGGCACTATTTAATCGGAGTATAATCCTCCGAATGGGAGAGAGTAATGGTCAGTCCGATCGACCTGTACTGCTTGCCTTCCTGATTGCAGTGATCTTTCTGGGGGTGAATTTTGTAGCCGTCCGCTTCAGCAACCAGGAACTGCCGCCCTTCTGGGGCGCCTCCTTCCGCTTTATTATTGCATCCATCCTGCTTTTTAGCATCGTCCTTCTGCGCGGGATCCAGCTGCCGCGTGGAGCGGCCCTTAAAGGAGCGGCCTTATATGGTCTGTTCTCCTTTGCGCTGAATTTTGGCTTTCTCTACTGGGCGCTGACCCGGGTGACGGCAGGTACGGCCTCCGTGATGTTCGCTGCCATTCCTTTGATCACCCAATTGATCGCCTCCTTTATCGGCCAGGAAAAGCTGACCTGGCGCGGGCTGCTTGGCGCCTTCATTGTGATCGCCGGGATCGGCGTGGTATTCCTTGAGCAGCTCCGGTTCGATGTCCCGTTCGTTTCCATCGCAGCCGTCCTGCTGGCGGCGACCAGCGCCGGATTGTCGGGGATCGTGGTCCGCTACTATCCACACAGCAATCCGATGGCGACCAATGTCGTCGGTATGGGGCTGGCGGCCCTCCTGTTGCTGGTGATGTCTTTTGTTACGGGGGAAACCCGGGCGCTGCCATCGCTCCCGTCCACCTGGCTGGCGTTGGGATGGCTGGTGCTCAGCTCGATCGTCGCCTTTGTGCTGGTGGTGTGGATCCTGTCGCGCTGGAGCGCGACGGCCACTTCGTATATCGGCGTGCTCACGCCTCTGGTGACGGTCGTCACGGCCTGGCTGCTGGGAGGTGAAACGCCGACGATCACGTTCCTGGCAGGCGCACTGCTGGTACTGGCAGGAGTCTATGTGGGTGTGCTGTCGACGCAGCGAACTGTCCCGGTCCGCTCAGTCGGCGCTGACCGTTGAGGACTCACGCTCAGGAATTCTCTCGGTCAGTTCCTTGCGCGGCGTGAAGAGGGTGGAGATCAGGCCGAGGAACGCAGCGATGAAGGCAATGACAAACACGATATTGATGGCATCTGCCACAGCGACACGGACCGCGTCCGTCAACAGCGCTTCGTCACCGGGCAATGGATTCAACAGGCGCGAGACCCGCTCCAGGTCCAGGCCGGAGGCGGCCAGGTTGGAGACGAGACGCGTGCTCAACGCCGCGCCCATCACGCTCACGCCGAGCGTCCCGCCGATCGAACGGCTGAACTGCATCGTGGACGTGGCCGTGCCGAGATAGCGCCGCTCCACCGAAGTCTGTACGGCGATCAGGAAGGGCGGGATGGAAAAGCCCATGCCAATGCCCATCAACGAAACGTAGACCATGAGCAGGTTCTGGCCGATATTCGCATCTGCCGTGGACATCAGGAAGGCGCCGATGACGAGAAACGAGGTCCCGAGGATTGCCAGCCGGCGATACCCTACTTTCAACAACAGGCGTGTTCCGATAATGCTTGCTCCCACCCAGCCGAGCAGCATGGGGGCGATGGTGATCCCGGCCCCTGTGGCGGTCGTCCCCAGCACGGATTGTACGAAGAGAGGAATGAACGAGATACTCCCGAACATGGCCCACCCGGTCAGCACACCGTGAATGACCGCAATGGCGAACAGACGCTCACGGAAGAGATGCAGCGGCAGGATCGGGTCGGCGGCGCGGCTCTCCACCCACAAGAGGGCAAGGAACAAAGCAATGGAAGCGGCAATCAGGAACAGGCTGTAGGAGGTCCCGTCCATCAACCCGAGAAGCAGCGTGACGACGCTTGCCATTAACAAGGCTGCGCCGGCGTAGTCCACGATCGGTCGTCCGTGACCGTGAAGCTGATCCCGCCAGGCCAGGGCGACCAGCGCCGCGGCGAGCAGTCCCGGGATGATGTTGACATAGAACACCCAGCGCCAGGAAAGCTGGTCCACGAGGAAGCCGCCCAGCAGCGGACCGGCGATGGAGGAGACACCCCACACGCCGGAGAAGTAGCCCTGCATTTTGGCGCGCTGATCGAGCGAGAACATCTCAC
>DATAKV010000532.1:0-2218 GCA_036261375.1 Anaerolineales bacterium | reverse complement strand
GACCTGCCCGGCTGCTGGCTTCTCGATGATCCGTGTCACGCGCCAATCCGTATCCACGTCCACGCTGGAACGGTTCATCTGCTCTTCTACCGGGCATTCCTTTAGACTCATTGTAATATCTGAGCCGTGTTGTTCATGCGCCTGTACCAATTCCACTAAAATATTTTCTTTCAGAATATAGTCTGTTGCTACCACCATTACTGGCTCCGTTCGAATCCATTCTCGAGGAACGGACAGGAGTGCATCTCCACTGCCTCTTAATTCGTTTTGATGAGCGAACGTTGCCTGTAGATCCCATGTGGATCCGCTGCCTACGAAATCCTGGATCTGCTGCTCCAGATGATGGGTGACCAGGCAGACTCGTTCGATGCCTGCCCGGCAGACGGCAGCCAGCATATAATCCAGTGTCGCCCTGCCGTGGACAGGCAGCAGTGGCTTGGGCATGCTGTCTGTAAAGGGCCGCAGGCGTTTGCCGCGCCCGGCCGCGAGCAGGACGGCGGAGCGGATCACCGCAGGCCGTCTCCTGTTTCAACAACTTGTACTTGCGAAGGCAGTTCCGGATGAAGCGTTGAGAACCTCTCCGTAATTATCTGGCAGGCCTCCTCGACCAGGTTCTCCTGTGCCAGGGCGACCACACATCCGCCGTACCCGCCGCCGCTAAAGCGGCTGCCGTGAATTCCATTTGTGTTGCTCACAAGCTCATGCAGCTCGATCAATATATCACTGCCAGATTCGTAATTATTGATCGAAGAGGAACAGGACCGGTTCATGAGAAGGCCAAACAACTCAAGGTCGGCATTCTTCCAGGCCTGGGCTCCCCTGTGGACTCGCTCCACTTCCGTGAAGTAATGCTCAGCGCGCCTGCGAAGGGTTTCGGGTACTGCCTGTTTCCTCTCTTCGAAAATCTCACGGGGCACGTCGGAAAGGATTTGCGCTCCGTCCAATAAAAGGGCCGCCGCCTGGCGGGACTCTTCGACGCGGACGTTGAATCCACTTTTGGTAAGCTCCCGCGAAACGCCCGAGTAGGCAACAATCCAGGCGAAGTGAGGGGGCGATGGATCGGGGATGGGAGTAACGGCAGCACTGATTGTGTCCATCAGGAGAAGCGCATCTTTCCTTCCGTGAACGATCGTCAAGGGGTCGAGAAGTCCGTTTTGCAGTCCCAATTCTCCCTTTTCGAGTTCGTAATCCAGTCTCACCATGTCCTGTTTTGAAATATCCATGCCGTTCACTTCTGCGAATGCCTTGAGATAAGCCAATCCTACGGAGGCGGAGGAGCTCAAGCCTGAACCGATAAAGGGTCCACTAACATGGGCACTCATCCCGCAACTGACATTCAGGACGCGCGCAGCGGCCTGGGCATAACGCGCCCAGTGATTAATATCAAGACTGCCGGTCGAAAATCTCGCTTCGCCAAAGTGGTCGCTGGTGATGTATATCTCGCTTGAATCGGTCGGCTCATACTCGAGCGTGGTACCGATGGCGATCGTCCGGCCCAGCACGGCGCCGCCCTGGTGATCGACGTGGGCGCCAATAGGGCAAATGCGGTAGGGTGAAAAGATCGTCCTCATTCGTCGCCGGCATTCTCCCGTCTCTTCCAGATTGTTTTCGTTCCTGGAAATGCAGCCATCAACGCTTCTCCTGGTCGTCGAAGAAGTGCAGTGAGTGGCCGGTCAGGGAGAAGAACCGTTCGAGCTCGATTTTCGAAAGGACCAGGGTGGCTGTGTTGACCAGTGGATGACTCAGGAAATGGTCGGCCTGCCAGATTTCTGCATCCATCCACAATTCGACCTGGTGCTCCACATCATTTGCCAGCCCCATCATGGTCACAGCGCCGCGCTTCACGCCTAGCAGCCGGTACAGGTTTTCCTCAGAAGCAAATCGCAAGTGAGGAACCCCCATTTGAGTGGATAGAGAATCCAGCCGCACATTTCTATCGCACGAGGTGACCGCCAGAAAGAAGCGGCGCGCCTTTTTATCGCACAGGAACAGGTTCTTCGTGTTCGTGGCCGGAACCGGCGGACGTTGAAGCTCTGCCTCCGCGCACGTGAAGACAGCCGGATGCTCGACCCGCCGATAGGCAAAGCCGCTATCATCCAGAACCTGCAGAAATTCCTGCTCCGATGTGATCATTGGTTTCCGTTGTATGAGTCAGCCTGAGGAAAAGCCCATATCTTTCACTTCTCTACGACAGTGAAGGAAGTCATGTCGATGTGAA
>DATAKV010000585.1:0-3734 GCA_036261375.1 Anaerolineales bacterium | reverse complement strand
TTGGCATCTACCGGCGCGAAATCGAGTGGAAGGAGATCTGACCGTGAAACCCAACCTCATGGGGGTGGGAATAAAATTGACCACTGAAGCGGGAACAGCAATTCGACTCTCTTCACAACTGCATGGCTATGCCAGAATCGTGGAGATCCTTCAAGAAAGACGTCCAGATTTGTTCAGCATGGATGGGTCACGAACATTCAAAAAGGGTTTTTGGGGGAAGTACGGCTGGTTCTTTATTGTAATACCCCTGACCTTGTTGACACCTGGGGCGATTATCGCGCCACCATTCCTTCCCGGGATCATGATTGCGGTGATCACATATATCTTCTGGAAATCGATACTGCATTCTCCTCACACTATTAAGTTGGAAGATAATAGGTTCTTCGCCCAGTCCTTTCGTGACAAAGTGGATTTAACTGCCCAGCAGATCAAGGACATCCGCGTGATCACCGTCCGCAACCGCCGCGGGGTGGCAAAAAGCCTGGTACAGATCACGTATAATGAAAAGGACGAGTTCACATTCACAGGCTTTCCCGAAGGCGTTGAGATCATGTATGGATTTTTACAAAACTGGTGGAACCAATATCGGTCAGTCTAGTTTAATGGCTGCAGGGGGATGGGTTTATAATTGGATGAGCAACAATGTAATGTCACTCGCGTAGTGTGAAAGCGCTGCACGAATCTCAAAAAAGAATAAGAGACCCTGAGCCTTGCTCAGGGTGACATTTTTAAAACATCCATCGCCAAAGGAACCAGCATCTTGCTCTCCATCTTCTATGGTTTTCTATCCGCTCTCTCATGGGGTGCCGGAGATTTTGCAGGCGGGCTGGCCAGCCGCAGATTGGGCGCCTATCGCGCCGTCCTGTATGCAGATTTCTTCGGCCTGGTCCTGATCGCCATTGCGATGAGCATCTTCCGGGAGTCGATCCCCAATTCTACCGTCTTGATCAACTCGATCATTGGAGGAGCGCTCGGGTCCATGGGCCTGCTGATCCTGTATTACAGCCTCGCCCAGGGACAGATGAGCATCGCCGCCCCGGTCTCTGCCCTGTTCGCGGCCGTCCTGCCGGTGATCGTTGGCGCCCTCACCCAGGGACTGCCGGACCTGCTGCAGCTGGCAGGTTTCGGCTTGGCGTTAACGGCAGTCTGGCTGATCTCTCAGGGCAACCAGACAGGGGGATTCCGCATCCAGCACCTCACCGACCTGCGCCTGCCCATCCTTGCAGGAGTGGGATTTGGTTCCTATTTTATTTTCATCCATTACGCCACCCAGGGAACGGATTCAGTTCTCTGGCCCATGCTCGTCTCGCGCCTGGCCGGGACACTGCTGTTATTTATTGTCGTGCTCGTACGGCGTGAGCCGCTCGCCGTGCCGCGCAGTGCCTGGACCGTGGTCTTTTTCAATGCCACCCTCGATGTTGGCGGCAATCTCTTTTACATCCTGGCCAGCCAGCTCGGACGGCTCGATACTGCGGCCGTTCTCAGTTCCTTATATCCCGGAGCGACTGTCCTTTTGGCGTGGATCCTGTTAAAGGAGCGCATTGCCTTCAAGCAATGGGTTGGTATTGCGTCTGCGCTGGCCGCCATCGTGCTTTTTACTTTGTGAGCGTCTGCTCCCTGCCGTAGACAGCGGGGTTATAACAAACAGAAATATGATCGCGATCAAGTCTGTTCAATCTCTACACGAACGAAGGATCTTCCTGACCTTCCCCTGGAAGATCTACCAGAACGACCCGCTCTGGGTCCCGCCCCTCCTGTCTGACCGGGCGAAAGTCACCGACCCACAACAGGGCTCATTCTTCAAGGATGGCCATGTGGAGCTGTTCATCGCCTGGAAGGATGGCCAGCCAGCCGGCACTCTGTGCCTTGCAGAGGACCGCAATAACACCCGTGCCAAGGGATTCGCCGAGTGCATGTATGGATTCGTAGAGTGCATCGAGGACTTCAAAGTATTCCAGGCGATGTTCGATTTCGCAGAAGGATGGGCACGAGACCGGGACAAGCGCTCTCTCTATGGACCGTACAACCTGGACCGTGAGGATTCGCGCGGCCTGCTGATCGAGGGGCGCGACCGCCCGCCGCCGATCCTATGCGGTCATCATCCGCCTTACTATCAACGTTTTTTTGAAGAGTATGGCTTCCAGAAAAACGGCGAGGACGGACTGGCCTACGCGATCGACATCGACCTGCAGAATCCCAGGATCCAGCGCCTGAGTCGGCTGGCAGACCGGGTGCGGCAAAAACATCCCGAATTCGACGTCCGCGGGGCAAATAACCAGGATATGGAAGGGGAGATCGGCCGGATCCTCTATTTACAAAATGAAGGCTTGAAGCATTTTCCGGAGCATGTCCCTTATTCACGGCGAGACATAGAGGCCATGATCCTGCCCCTGATCGATCTTGTCGATATGGAGCTTGTCCTGTTTGCCGAAGTAAACGGCAAACCAGCCGGTTTTTTTCCCGGCGTGCCAAACTTCAATGAAGTATTGATCCACCTGAACGGGCTGCGCTATCCCTGGGACTATGTACGCTATGGTCGCTACAGAAATACAAGACCCAGGTGCATCGCCATCAAGAGTGTCGTAGTCGCACCGCAATACTGGGATACAGGCGTGGCGATCCTGCTGTTCGACGAGATGGCCAGGCGCGCCTCAGCCCGAGGCTATCGATGGGCAGACTTATCTCTGACCGGCGAGGGCAACCTCGATACCTGGCCGCTGGCCCACCATATGGGAGCGGAGATCTATAAGCGTTATCGTTTTTATAAAAAGGAAATCTGCTGAATCCTACTTGTGATTTTGGATCCTGCTCCTGGCAAGCTCCAGATATTCCCCGCTGATCTCATACCCAATAAAATGCCTGTCCGCCTTCAAGGCGGCGATGGCCGTCTGCCCTGAGCCGATGAACGGGTCGAGCACGATTTCATTCGAAAAGGTATACAGCTGGATCAACCGGTAGGGCAGCTCCACCGGGAACGGAGCGGGATGTCCCACTTTGCGGGCCGATTCGGATGGGAATTCCCAGACCGATTTGGTGAACTCCAGGAACTCTTCGCGCGAGATGGTGCTTTTGCGCCCATCGATCTTGTCGCGGCGGAAACTGCCCTTGGAGAAGACCAGGATGTATTCATGCGTGTCGCGCAGGGTCGGGTTGGAGGCAGACTGCCATGACCCCCAGGCAGTGGACGTGCTGGCAGAAGATGCCTTGTCCCAGATGATTTCGCCGCGCATCAAGAAACCAAGGTCGGTCATTTCCTTGGCGATCAAGCCATTGAGGGGGATATAGGGTTTGCGCCCTAGGTTGGCAATGTTGATGCAGGCCCGCCCGCCAGGGACCAGGACGCGGTACACCTCCTGCCACACTCTTCTCAGGAAAGCCAGATACTCTTCCAGCGAAAGATCCTCATCGTATTCCTTGCCTACATTGTACGGCGGCGAAGTGACCATCAGGTGGACAGAGCAGTCGGGCAGTTCCTCCATTGCTTCGGACGAGTGGCTAAGAATGACATCTACATCGGAGGGCGGATTTTCCACGTACGCTTCGGACCCCAACTGAGGCTGGCCCGCGTACAGACGCGTGCTGTAGAACGCGGACGAGTCGTGTCCCTCGCGCCCCGGCGAGCCAAACGTGGAAGTGGATGTGTTCTTCAGCAGTTTGCGTTTTGACATGTTGGATCTGGAGGAAACTCTCTCAATTGTACCCCACCGGCTCATGGCATAAATTAAAAAGGAAAG
>DATAKV010000522.1:0-10765 GCA_036261375.1 Anaerolineales bacterium | reverse complement strand
ATGGAGCACGTGCCCGATTTCGACTACACCATGTGGGAAGACGGCAGCGGCTACGGCGGTGGCTTCAACAAGGTGTCCAATGAGTACCCGGCCGACCGGATCGTAGTCTACATCCACAGCGATGACATCGAAGCCGACCTGAAAAAGATCGAGCAACTCGGAGGGACAGTTGTCGCCCCCAAGACCGAGATCCCCGGCACCGGCTGGTTTGCCCAGTTCAAGGATCCCACCGGGAACCTGCTGGCCCTGTATACCAGCCAGAATCCTGAGTTCAATAAGTAATAATCTTCCGAACCCGACACCAAAGGCCCCAGGACTTTTATAGTCCTGGGGCCTTGAATTTAATCCTTGAAATGCTATACTTTTCAAATCCAGAGGAGAGATGCTCGAAGTCCATTTTTTTGGGTCGTTTGCCATTCAGCACAATGGAAAGCCGGTCGTACTTTCGTCACGCGCGGCTCAGTCCCTGTTTGCCTATTTAATCCTGACTGCCGGTACGCAGCACCGCCGTGAAAAACTGGCCGGTCTGTTCTGGCCGGATGTAAGCGAGGCGAAGGCCCGGACCTATCTGCGCCAACAGCTCTGGCGGATCCGTAAGGCTCTCCCTGCGAATACAGAATCCGATTACCTCCTGGCGGACGATATTACCATTTGCTTCAATGCCTCTTCCGAGTACTGGCTGGATGTGGAAGGGCTCAGGGAACTGGAAGAAGACGCCCCGGTCGTCGAGATCATGAAGGCTCTCTCCATGTACCAGGGCGAACTGCTGCCTGGATTTTATGAGGATTGGGTCACCCAGGAGCGGGAGCATTTGCATGTCGTCTTCGAAGCCCGTATGGAACAGCTGCTGGACATGCTGGCAGCCGAAAAACGCTGGCAGGACCTCCTGGAATGGGCCGAGCGCTGGATCCAGCGCTCGGGAGTGCCAGAGACTGCCTACCGCCAGATGATCACCGCATACAATGCCCTGGGTGACCGTGCCAGGGCAGCTTCTACCTACGAGCGCTGCGTAAAGGCATTGCGAGAGCTGGATCTCGAGCCGTCGGAAGAGACACGCTCGCTCGTTCTCAGGCAGAGATCCCACTGGCATGTTCCCATTCCACTCACCAGTTTTATCGGGCGTGAAAGAGAATTAATCGAAATTACCAGTCTGATGGCACAATCGCGGTTGGTCACCCTGACCGGCACAGGAGGGGCAGGCAAGACGCGTCTGGCGATCCAGGTCGTTGCAGAGATCCTGCCTAGATTTCCCGATGGTGCCTGGTTCCTCGACCTTGCACCTCTGAATCATGCAAAACTGGTTCCTGGCACCCTGGCAAGCCTGCTGGGATTGCGTGAATCTGTGGAAATTCCCATTGCTCACATGCTGGTTAATTATTTCCGTACCCGCCGGGCGCTGGTCATCTTTGATAGCTGTGAGCATCTGATCGAATCATGTGCCGAGCTTGTCAATCTGCTTCTGACCTCATGTGAGGATCTTGTCATTCTGGCGACCAGCCGGGAAGCACTACGAGTGTCCGGGGAGATCCCATATCGTGTCCCTTCCCTTGAAGTTCCCAGGCTTGAGGCTGGTTCTGCTATCGAGCAAATCTTGGAATCCGAAGCCGTGAAGTTGTTCCTGGAACGAGCGGCCGTTGCTTCCCCGCGTTTGGGGAAGGATCCGAAGCTGGTGTACACCGTGGCTCAAATCTGCCAGCGATTGGACGGTATTCCCCTGGCCATTGAGCTGGCTTCAGCACGTCTTCAGATTCTGACACCTGAGCAGATACTAAAACGCCTGGATGACCGCTTCAATCTCCTGATGGGCGGCTTGCGTTCCTCCATGCCGCGTCATCGGACACTCCGTGCAACGATCGAGTGGAGTTATGATTTGCTCTCTGAAAAAGAACGTATTCTTTTCTGCCGTCTGGCTGTTTTTTCTGGCGGGTGGACCCTGGATGCAGCAGAATATACCTGCAGTGGGAATGAAGTCGAACCTGGTGAAGTCCTCGATCTGCTGGACAGGCTGATCGATAAGTCGCTTGTCATTCCCGAGTCAAGCACTTTATCTAACCCAACTGCTCCATCCCTTCGCTACCGAAGTCTTGAAACCATCCGCCAGTTTGCAGGTGAGAAACTGGACGAAGAAACCGATGCGGATGAGTGGCGTTTTAGACACCTGGATTACTTCGTCAGAAAAGCCGAGGAGCTGGAGCCGTTTCTCACCGGGGCGAATCAATCGAGTACCATGGATTACCTGGAAATTGAGCTTGACAACATCCGTCACGCCCTGGAGTGGTCTATCTCGAACAGGAAGGGCGAAATGGCTCTCCGGCTGTTTGGAGCGCTTGGATGGTTTTGGATCGTTCACTGTCACTTCCAGGAAGGAATCCAGTGGTTCAGGCGGGCCCTGGAAATACAGGACGAAGTGTCAAAAAGCGTACAGGCGAAGGCGTTCGGATATGCAGGCTCGTTGATGTGGCTGCATAATTCAATTTCTGAAGCGCGGACGTACCTGGAGAAAAGTATAGACCTGTATCGTGAGCTTGATGATGGGAAGGAACTTTCCAATCGCCTGCTGGCGCTGGGATTGGCGGAGCTTAGTGATGGAAACCTGGCAGAAGCCCGCAGCTTGTTTGATGAGACCTTGACGATCGGTCGCGCGGTTGGTCATGGATCGTCCGTCACTCGTGCCCTTTTCAACCTGGCAGATGTATCCAGCAGGGAGGGGGATGCCGTCACTGCCGCAAGGTTTCTCGAGGAGAGTCTTGCACTTTCACGCCAGCTGGCCGATGGCCATTTAACCTCGATGGTTCTCCTGAATTTCGGCGATTTTGCGGTCGACCAGAAGGACTTCCCAAAAGCCCGCGAATGTTTTGAGGAAGCGCTGACGATCAGCCTGGATTTGAAGAATAATCGGGTTACTGCCCTGTCACTGCTTGGTATCGCAGATATCCTTTGTGCCTATTCTTCTTTTTCTGAAAGTGCTAATTTGCAGGGATATGCAATTGGAGTTCTTGAGGATCTCACTGTCAATATTATCGAGAGCGAAATGGGAAATTTTAGGAACACGACTGATGCTATTACGAAGAGCATGGGTGGAGATTTCTATCAAAAGGAATTCCGGTACGGCAGTACTCTTTCCCTGGAAGAGGCAGTTGAGATTGCTTTGAAAACACCAGGCCGATCTTGAATCGGCAGAACGATCAGCATTTCTGTAATTCAGCCAGGATGCTGACAAGAAAGCTGATGGCTATGATCGATACGGCCGAACCGGATGAAACTTCAGCCCTGACCCTTACCTGGCAGGCTTCATCATCAAAGGCTGCGTCGATCATGATCAGACTGGCGTCGAATTGTTCTTGGACATCGTATGCTGAAGAACGATTGTGATTGGCTTTAATCGCTGTAATGGCTCCTGAGATGATCACACCCACAAACTGCCGTCGGACGAGACGAGGCCCAACTAAAAATGTATAAGTATCCCTGTGCATGGTGCCAAGGTTAGCAGTGCCCGTGCAAAGGATCAGATGATTGGCACCATCAGGTCCATTCACGACCACCTCCATTTGCCGGACGTTTACCAGGTCCCTTCCTCCCAGATGAATAGCCATGCTGCAGCTCCTTCGAAGAAAAAAGCTTGTCTGTTGAGAGCGGACGTATCCGATGTGGATACGTCCGCTCCCTGTTGTTTGCTTCCTGCGAGCCGGGTGCGTTAATATTCCGGCAGGAAGTACCGTTTGAGCGTCCAGTGTGCAACCTTGCGTCCCAGGTTGACGGCCGTCTGGTCAGATACCTGATAATGGATCCCGGACCAGACGCGGGCAGCGATGATCTCCTCGATCAGGTCATTTGCCATGCTATAGTGCCGCGGCCGAGTATTCGGCACGAAGGTCGGGATATCGAACTCGATCCGCTGGGTCCCCACTACTTCCACAAGGACTTCTACGACGGCTGATGTCAGGCAGCCATGCCCCGAAGGATATTCAGGATGAGGCGGCGTAGGGATCAGGGGCAGGAAGCTGGCGTCCCCGGTTGTTTGGCTGTTTCCATCCGAGTCACCCTGGGTGATGGCGGCCTGAGGCCTCCAGAAGAGATAGTGATATTTGGCATCCCAGCACCCGATGAGCGCGTCTGCACTCACCATATTGCCCATGACCAGCAGGCGGGCTGTTTCGACGGTGCTCAGGCCCCGGCTGCTGGCGAGCTGCTGGAAGGCGGTGTTGTATTGCGTAAAAGGATGGGCCGTCCAGAAGCGGGAGATCTCCGTTTGCTCTGCCGTTCGAGCCTGGCTTGTATTACGTCCGTACAGCAGGACTTCGTTGTACTGCCTGGCCCACTCGCTGCTGCTCAGATCCGGAGGGGGACCGGGACGGAACTGGTCGGGGCTCATCAGCATGAACGGCTTCAACTGGGACATCCACGGCGTGAGCGGATTGACGCCGGCCGGCAGCTGCCAGACCCCGGGTCCGGGCGCCGGCATGCTGAAACCAATGTCGGCGTTGCGGCCATCGTTGGTGCGTTCCTCGATGATTTCAGCCGCAGCCTCAGCACCTACTGCAATCCCGGCGGTCTTTGCCATTCCATCGGGTATGGCAGCCAGGGTGGCACTGTAATCTGTATTGAGTGCCAAAACCTGTGCCTCTGAAGTGAAGTAGTTGACAAGCACCTGGTACGACGCCGTTGCGACCGCGGCTTCAACCGAGGCGCCGGGCTGAGGTTCAATGTCCGATTTGTACGGCGAATACCCGCCTTCGATGGCAACCACAGCGTTATAGACCGCGGCCTGCACATAAGCGCCATAGATGAAGGAAGCCGGCGGCGGCTGGCCTCCCATCGCGACCACGGTCCGGATCGTGATCTGGTTCCAGGCGTTGAGTACATCCCGCCCGGCCGATGCGGCCTGCGCGGGGGCTGCCGGGCTGGCGATGTTGACGGCCAGCACCGCGATCAGCATGAATACGACGATAAGGCTTTTTGAAATCTTTTTCATGGTTTATCTCCTTGCGTTGTATCTTGCCACCCGTGCGTCTTTTCAGCGTCTCTGTAATTAAGAGTTTTATAGATGAACAGGTGACGCAGGCGTTTTCCGGTGCAGGAAACAAAATGGCAGGTGAAGCGGTAGAATCAACCCATGTCCCTGCCCCCCGAATTCATCGACGAACTCAAGAAGCGCTTCACTGGCCAAATACAGAACGACCTCGCCTCCCGCATCCTGTACAGCACCGATGCATCCATTTACCAGATCGAGCCGCTGGGTGTTGCCATCCCGCGAACCCAGGAAGATCTTCAGGCGGCAGTGGAATTGGCTGCCAAATACAGGATCCCTATCCTGCCGCGCGGCTCCGGGACCAGTCTTGCCGGCCAGGCAATCGGCCCGGCCCTCATCCTGGACTGCTCCCGCTGGCTGGATTCGCTTGTCGAGCTGGATCCTGAATCCAAAACGGCGACGGTGGAACCCGGCCTGATCCTCTCGAAGTTGAACCTTGCTGCCGCAAAGTACGGCCTGATGTACGGTCCCGACCCGGCTTCGGCGGAGCGCGCCACGATGGGCGGTGTGATCGCCAACAATGCCGCCGGCGCCCATTCTCTCACCTATGGCATGACCGCCGACCACATTCTTTCCGCCGAAATCATCATGGCAGATGGCAGCCTGGGGCTGCTGGGGGAGAGGAGCACACTCGCCAATCCCCTCATCTCCCGCTTCTATTCCGCCTCCCTCGAGATCCGCGAAAAGCACGCAGAAACCATTCCCCGGCACTGGCCGCGTGCCTGGCGCAATTCGGCCGGTTACCGCCTGAATTACCTGCTGCCCTGGTCACCAACAAAACCTTCTCAATGGGACGGTGACTATCCTGCCCACCTGAAACCGGGAACCTTGAACCTGGCACATCTTTTGGCCGGCAGCGAAGGGACACTCGCCGTCATCCGCCGCGCCACGGTTCGGCTGGTCGAACGGTCGACGCATAGCGTCCTGGCCGTACTGACCTATCAAAGCAACGCCGAGGCCTGTGACGATGTGCCGCGCCTGCTGACGCATCATCCATCGGCAATCGAACTCATTCCGCGCTTTATCATCCGCCAGGCACGCAGTGTGCCGGCGTATGCACGTCAAATGGGCTGGGTGCTGGGCGATCCGGCGGCGCTGCTGGTGGTGGAATTTAGCGGCGATACGCCATCGGCTTTGGTTGAAAAGGCGCGCCAGGCGGGAGAGTTTCTGGTGATCGCTGAGACCAAAGAAGACCAGGCCCGCATCTGGAACGTCCGCCGGGTGGGGCTGGGCCTCCTTGACTCCCGGCCGCAATCGGACCGTCCCGTGGCTTTCATCGAAGACTGTGCCATTCCTGTGGACCGGCTGGGAGAGTTCGTCCGCGAGGTGGAACGGATTTTGGCAGAACACGGGACGGAAGGGGGGATCTATGCCCACGCCTCCGCGGGCTGCCTGCATATCCGCCCGATCCTGAACCTGAAGACGGCCCGCGGGTTGAGGGACCTGCGGACGATCAGCGAAGCGGTCTTTGCCCTGACGGTGCGGCTCGGCGGCGCCATGAGCAGTGAGCACGGCGACGGGCTGGCGCGCTCCGAATTCCTCGAGCGGACGTATGGTCCCGTGCTGGCGGAGGCCATGCGCAGCCTGAAACAGGCTGCCGATCCGCATAACCTGCTCAACCCCGGCAAGATCCTGGACGCACCCGGAATGGATATGAACCTGCGCTACGGCGAGGACTACAAGCCACGGGTCTGGAACACAAACCTGTCCTTCGCTCGCAATGGTGGATTGGATGTAGCCATTGAGCAGTGTAATGGTCAGGGTCTGTGCCGGAAGGATACCGGTGTGATGTGCCCCTCGTACCAGGCGACCCGCGAAGAGATGCACTCCACGCGCGGCCGGGCCAATTTGCTGCGGGCCTTGATCACTCATCCGCTACAAATCAAAAATCGAAAATCTGAAATCGAAAATGCAGTAGCTCAGGCTCTCGACCTGTGCCTGGCCTGCAAAGGCTGCAAAGCGGAATGTCCCAGCGGCGTGGATATGGCAAAATTGAAATTTGCTTTCCAGCACGAATACTACAAGACCCATCGCCGGAAACTGCGCGACTATGTCTTTGGATACTTTCATGTGGCCGCAGGATTGGCTGCATCCATCGCACCGCTGGCCAATACGATGATGGAAATTCCCTTGGTCAGAAGCACGGTTGCCACGCTCCTTGGGATTACGAATCAACGTCCCTTTCCCAAATTTGTAAAAAACAGGTCACGTTTTGAGCGCGGCATTCATGGTGGAAAAAAGGTTATCTTCCTTTCCGACGCCTTCGCCCGCTACATTGAACCGGAGACCGAACAGGCTGCGCTCGAAATCCTGGATTGCTGCGAGTATGATGTACATATTCTTCCAGTGATCGGCGCAGGGGCATCGTTTCTTTCGAAAGGATTCATCGACCAGGCCCGGGCCTATGCGGGCAGGGTCCTGGATGCACTGGAGCAGATCGATCCCGGCCGAAAAGCGCCCGTTGTCGGCATCGAGCCACCTGAAGTGTACTGTCTGAAGCATGATTACCCAGAACTGCTTCCCGAGCGGCGGGCCGAGATCGAGCAGCGCACCGCAAATGTCTGGCTGCTGGACGAATACCTGCTTCGTTCCAGTAAGTTCCACAATCTGCGCATAGCCAGGAAGGTCGAGGCAGCTGGTTTGAAGACAGGAAACGAAATAACGTTCCATCCCCACTGCCACCAGCGCGCCGAAGGCCTGTCGGAGGATGGACTCCCAACGGGTACAAATGCCACGCTCGAGCTGCTGCGCTCATGCGGGTTCGATGTGGAGCTGATCGACAGCGGCTGCTGCGGCATGGCGGGAACCTTCGGCTATGAAGCCGAGCATTATGACCTGTCGATGAAAGTGGGGCAGCTACGATTGTTTCCCCTGTTGAAGACCCGCTCCGCCTTCGGCACCTCCCCCAAATCAGATATAAAAAGCCCGAATGTCAATCCAACGTCACCGATCGGATCTAGGGGAGGCTGGCAAGGGGTCCTCTCTTCGGGTGCCGCCTGCCGGTTGCAGATCCGCCAGGGAACCGGCCTGGAAGCGGTTCATCCTATCCTGGCAGTGGCAAGCCGTCTGAAGGAGTTATCTCATGCCAAAGAGTGAATCCCGGACCGTCTGGTCCTCCGGGCAGGGCGATCTGCGCAAACAGCCTGATCAAGACCGTCCAGCCAAATCTCTTCCCCCAAACGAGCAGACTGTTTATTTGCATAGAGATTCGAAGGGCCGGGGCGGGAAGACCGTGACAGTTGTCAGGAACCTTATCCTTTCGGAAGAAGACCTGAAGGAACTCGCAAAGAAATTGAAGCAGATATGCGGAAGCGGCGGGACGGTCAGGGAGGGGTTGATCGAGATCCAGGGCGAACATCGTGAGAAGATCGCCGAAGCGTTGAGAAAGATAGGGTATAAAGTCAAAATCGCCGGAGGCTAAGCTTCGCTAAAAAATGGTTCTTGACTTTGTCTTTTTCCTGTTGTACACTGCTCCTGTATGAAATCCTATGGAAAGGAGGCGCACCTGATGTGATGATTCGATTAATCGTTGTCCGTCATGATAACCACAAATATCCTCCTCGAAGTGCGCCTGCTGACCGCTGACGGTCTTATTTGCGTGTGATACGCCACGGTGCACTCCCGCACCGTGGCGTTTTTTTATTGTTGTTGAACAGGATTTCTTATGAACCTCCCCCTCAAAGCCTACTGGGACCTGCTTTCCCAACACATCCGCCCGCAGAAAGGACGCTTTATCCTGCTGGCTGTCCTGCTATTCGGCAGTATAGGATTGCGCATCTTTGCCCCCCAGGTCATGCGGAATTTTATCGATTCGGCGCTGGCAGGTGAAGCCCTGCAAACGCTTGTCAACACCGCGCTGCTCTTTATCGGGATCGCCCTGGTGCAGCAGGGCGTTGCCGTTGGCGTGACCTATGTCGGCGAAAATGTAGCCTGGACCGCTACCAATAACTTGCGCGCCGAGCTGGCCAGGCACGCCCTGAGCCTGGATATGCGTTTCCATAACGATCACACGCCCGGCGAGCTGATCGAGCGCATCGACGGCGATGTGACCGAGCTGGCCACTTTTTTCTCACAGTTTGCTCTCAACCTGGTCAGCAACGGGTTGCTGCTGGTCGGTATTTTGATTGCCCTGTTCCTGGAAGACTGGCGGGCCGGGCTGGCGTTCGCTGTCTACTCGGTGGCGACCATCCTCGTCCTGGGCCGGCTGAAGGATATCGCCGTCCCGCACCAGAGGGCGCGGCGGCAGGCCGAAGCCGAGATGTATGGCTTCCTAGAAGAGCAGCTGGCCGGCATGGAGGACGTGCGCTCGAGCGGGGCTGTCGACTATTCGATCCGCGAGCTCTTTCGCCATCAGGCCAGCATCCTGACCCACAACCGCCGGGCCCACTTCAAGCGCTGGATCATCGAGAATTCGATGGGGCTGGCGCTCACCCTCGGGACTTTGCTTGCCATCACCAGCGGTTACTGGCTGTTCAGCGCCGGGCTGATCACCATCGGCACGGTCTATCTGTTTGTTCATTACATCAACCTGCTGGAGGAGCCGCTCTGGGCGATGACGCACGAGATCGAATCCTTCCAGACCATCGGCGCCTGTGTGGAGCGCCTGACCGAATTCCGCAGCTTCAGGGCGAACGTCGTGGAGGGCAGCCGGGAGCAGGTTCCTGCCGGTCCCCTGGCATTGTCGTTCAAGGATGTGAGCTTCTCCTACAATGGGAGTGACACCATCCTGGATGGCCTGTCCTTCCGCCTCGAACCCGGTGCCGTGCTCGGACTGCTGGGCCGCACTGGGAGCGGCAAGACCACGCTGGCGCGTTTGATCTTCCGTCTGTATGACGTCACAGGAGGCAGCATCACGGTCAACGGCGTGGACTTGCGCGAGTTCCGGAACGAAGCGCTTCGTCACAGCATCGCCATCGTCACCCAGGATGTGCAGTTGTTCCGGTCCAGCGTCCGCGATAATCTGACCTTCTTCGACCGTTCCATCCCGGATGAGAAGATCGTTGCAACCCTTGAAGAGCTCGAAATGGGCGACTGGTTCCGCTCCCTGCCGAAAGGCCTGGATTCGGAGCTGGATATCGGCAGCCGCTCGCTGTCTGCCGGAGAGGCACAGCTGCTTGCCTTCACCCGCGTCTTTTTACGGGATCCCGGGCTGGTCATCCTGGATGAGGCCTCGTCCCGCCTGGACCCGGCCACCGAAGCGCGCCTCGAACGGGCTGTTGACCGGCTCCTGCAAAACCGCACGGCGATCATTATTGCCCACCGCCTGCATACGCTTCACCGCGCCGATGAGATCATAATGCTCGAGAAGGGCGTGGTTGTCGAATATGGTGAGCGAGCCTCGCTTGCTTCCGATCCACGCTCGCGCTTCTATCAACTGCTACAGACCGGGTTGGAAGAGGTGCTTGCTTAAAGTGATTCATTGTTCACCACGGAGCTGTTGCGTTTTATAGGATCTCAGTGTATCCGTGGCTTAGTGACTCGTTGAATGGAAAAAAGTATGTCCGAATCAACCTTTACTCAAAATATCCCGGCCCTCCCGGCCTGGCGTGTGATCTGGGAGATGATGAAAGTCCGCCCCTGGCTGTGGTTCGTGGACCTTCTGTCGGTGGCCCTGACGCGCGGCTCGTTCCAGATCGCGCCGGCGCTGATCATCAAGGCTTTCTTCGATTTTCTGACTGGTGAAGCACAGCTGACGTTTGGCGTCTGGGCGATCATCGCTTTCTCGCTCGCTGCCTG
>DATAKV010000504.1:0-2223 GCA_036261375.1 Anaerolineales bacterium | reverse complement strand
AGCGGACCTGGCGCGCCAGCTTGGCGATTGGGAACAGGTCGTTGAGCTGGGAGACTCAGCCTTCAAGCTGGACGATCATCCCAACAATCCTGTGGAGCGCTTTGTCTTCATCGAAGGCTATGCTCACAGCGGGGATTGGGGACTCGCCCTCAAATACTCGCGTGAGTCTTTCCGGGTCTCGAGGGAGTACGTCGGTCCGCTGCTTTGCCGGCTTTGGGAACGCATCGAAGCGGAGACCGCCAACGGTCCGGAACGAGACGAAGCCTTGTCTGAGGCAAAGGAAATGTTTGCCTGTAATCTGTGATTGCCTGTAATCTAAGATTGCTTGTAATCTGTGAATCATGAACAATGTTCTTGCCTTTTATCGTCCAATTCACCTAAAATAATAATATTTGAAGTCATGATAAAATGACTTTGTATAGACAAAAAACTGGAGAAGAAAAATCGAAAGGAGGCGAACGCTGACAAGAATCACCTTGCTGCCTGTGCTGTCTGCTATTCAATCACACTAACGAGGAGTACAAATGCGTAAGACACTTTTGCAAGTTGTAATAGCTCTGACCCTTTTGTCTGTCATCCTGTCGGCCTGCGCCGCGCCGGCAGCCACGCAAGCGCCCGCTACTGAAGCGCCGGCCACCGAAGTCGAAGCCACGGAAGCTCCGGCCACCGAGGCTCCTGAAGCCACAGAAGCGCCGGCCACCGAGGCTGCAACTGAGCCGTTCACCTTCGGCATGCTGCTGGTCGGCCCCTATAATGACCACGGCTGGAGCCAGGCTCACTACGAAGCCGGTCTCTATGTGGAAGAGAAGCTCGGCGCGAAGATGATCTATCTCGATAAGGTCAACCCCGCCGACCGCCCCGGCACCACACCCGACCAGCTCGCCGGTGAGCTCGTTGACCAGGGCGCCAAGCTTGTCATCTTCAACTCGGATGATATGAAGGATGCCAGCACGGCCTTTGCGAAAGCCAATCCCGATGTGTTTGTGATCATGGCCTCCGGTGACCAGGTCTGGACTGAGGGCCAGGCGTACGAGGAACTTCCCAACCTGACCAACATCATGGGCCGCATGGAATATGGCAAGGCGATCGCCGGTTGTGCTGCTGCCCTGTCCACGCAAACAGGCCAGATCGGTTATCTGGGACCGCTGATCAACGACGAGACACGCCGCCTTGCCGCCTCTGCTTATCTCGGCGCCCGCCACTGCTGGGAAGAGTACCTTGGCAACGATCCCGCCGACCTGCAATTCAAAGTGACCTGGATCGGCTTCTGGTTCAACATCCCCGGTTTCACTTCCGATCCCACCCAGGTCGCCAATGACTTTATCAACACGGGCTACGATGTGATCATCTCCGGTATCGACACCACCGAAGGCCTGACCGAAGCCAAGAAGGCCGCCGAAGCCGGTAAGGCTGTCTGGTCGGTTCCTTATGACTTCATTGGTTCCTGCCAGGAAGGTGCGGAAGTGTGTCTTGGTGTTCCGTACTTCAACTGGGGCCCCGATTACCTGGTAGAGATCCAGTCTGCCATGGACGGTACATGGGAATCACATTTCGAATGGAATGCCCCCGACTGGACGGACATCAACAATAAGGATACAAGCCCCGTTGGCTTCGTCAAGGGCGATGCCCTGAGCGAGGAAGCCGCCGCCAATGTGGATGCCTTCATCGCCGACCTAGCCGGTGGACTCAACCTGTGGACCGGCCCGATCAACCTGCAGGATGGAACACCTTATCTTGCTGAGGGCGAAGTGGCCACAGACCAGCAGGTCTGGTACCTGCCGCAGCTGCTCGAAGGCATGGAAGGCCAGAGCGTTCCACAATAGTTCGTCATTTGCGGGGGAAGGTGTATGCCTTCCCCCGTTTTTTTTATCACATCGACCGCCACATGGATGAGGTTGCCTTATGAAGGTAGAGCTGCGCGATATACACAAACACTTCGGTAAAGTCCACGCTAATGCCGGGATCAATCTCGAGATTCCATCCGGCACCATCCAGGGCATCCTGGGTGAGAACGGTGCGGGCAAGAGCACTCTGATGAAGATCCTGTCCGGGTTTATCCGGGCTGACAGCGGTGAGATCCTGCTCGACGGCAAGCCGGTCGTTATTTCTTCGCCTGCGGACGCCATCAAACACGGTATCGGTATGCTGCATCAAGACCCGCTCGACTTCCCGCCCATGCGCGTGCTCGACAACTTCATGCTCGGACATGGTGGCGGCCTCTTC
>DATAKV010000490.1:0-7863 GCA_036261375.1 Anaerolineales bacterium | reverse complement strand
GCAGTCGAGAGTGCGAAGGTCCCGGATGTGATCGGGTCGATGAACCTATTCCTTTCCGCCATCACAGAAATGGATCAGAGCCTGGTTGCCCAGGCCCGCACCTACACCCGCAGCTATTTCTCGCTCTTCGGGGAGGAGGTCTCTCCATCCTTCATCGATCTGGGAAATTTTGCCGAAGTGCTGACAACCCTGACGGATGAGGCCGAAATCCAACAGGCAGCCATCCAGCTGCAAACGGCCATTTCCTCGGCGGTCGTTGCCGAAAAACATGGACCCAACATGTCCGGCTCAAACGGAATCGCCTTCCACTTCCCGGATTCTGACCTGTATTATTACACCGAGTACAACTCCGAGTTCCCGGCGTACTATGCCGAATCGTCCGCCCGATTCCTCGAACAATCGGTCTGGGACGAATTCCTGGCCTACCATTACACCGGCGAAGCATTTTCACCCCAGGATGGGGTAGCTATGGCTCCTTCCCGCACAGCAGAGATCGTCGCACCTGGCGCATCCGAGATGAACGTGGGCCCGGTCCAGATCTCCGAGACCCAGATCAGCGGCGATGAGACGGTGACTATCACCAGCACGGTGGAGGGAAATGTTGCTTATATTCACACGGCCTTGTATTTCTGGGATCCCGAGTCTGAGTCGTATTGGATCGGCGATGTGTCCTACTATATTGCAGATAACATGGTCACGATCGACGGAGTCAATGTCCCTGATTACGGCCCCAGTCCCATCCAGATAGAGTATGAGTGGTCTCCAACACTGTACAGCTTGACGGACGGGGAGCACGATGCCTATGTGCTTCTGGAACCTGCCGAATACCTGAGCTCCGATGGTGAGACGGTGTACCAGGTCTATGGCCAATATACTCACTTAGACAGCGGCACAGCAGTGGATGCGTCCCTGTACTTCGATGCCGATGGCAACTTCCTCTACGCCTACGCCTTCCCGGACACGGATGAGAACGGAGCCAGCACACCAGTGGAGATCACCCCGCAGATCGGCGACCAGTTCACCGATTACGTGCAGTTCTACACCTTCGATGCCGACGACAACCCGATCTTCAGCTATGAGTTGAGTGAAGATGTGTTCACCTGGGGTGCGGAAGGCTTTTCCTTCTACGCCAGCTATCCGGTGGATGGCCAGTATGCCGTTGGCATCGTGGCCTATGACTTCGATAACAACTTCGTGGCGAATTTTGAGTTCATCGATTACCAGCGCTGATCCGGATCGATCCGGGAGAGGATAAACGAAAGAGCCTTGCCATCGCAAGGCTCCTTTTATCTATCCCAAGAGGGACAAGCTAGCTTTTCAGGATCGCGGCGGCCCCATATCCAACCACGGACGAAAAATCACCGGTCACGTTTGCAGAGGTGGCATGCCGCAGGACTTTGACTCTGTCTGCACCAAGTTTCTTGCAGGCCCACAGAACCGCGGTAAAGGCTCCCAGGCCGCAGGCAAACCCTTTGCGAGCGTGCTCCAGGTCAAAGGCTCCAACCGGGTTGAAGGCTTCGATCTCACCCAGCATGGCACGGTCATAGGCCAGAGCGGCATCCTGTTTGAAGAAATGAGATAGGTCCGTACTGGCGACGAGCACGAAGTTTTTGTCACGCAGAACCGTTGCTAGTGCTTTCCCCAATCCCTCTGAAACCTTTTCATCCAACGCACGGACCATGATAGGCAGCAGCTTCCAGGAATATTGAAATACCCGCTGCAAAAAAGGCAGCTCGATCTCGAGTGAGTGCTCGGGATCGTTGGCTACCGGTGTGAAACCAAAACCCAGCTCGGATTGGACGAGAACGTCCAGATCATTCAGGGCTGTTTTATCGACTGGAATGTTTCCAAGCGGGGTGAAATAGCCGGCATGTGTGGTGGTGAGCAGGGGCTGGGTATAGGGATGGTGCATAGGGCCCACCACCACGACCAGGTCCGGGCGCAAGCCGCGCAGGGCTGAGAATGCATAGCCCGCAACCTCGCCGGAATAGCGGTGCCCGGCATGAGGCGCGATCACGCCCATCACATCCCCATCCAGTTTCGGGAGCTGCGCGTCATCGAGGTATTGATCGACGACCTGGGCAAGAGTATCCGGATCCCCCTCATACCACTGGCCGGCGATCGGAGAAGGGCGTAAATCAATCATAAAACGATTCTAGCACTTTTTGGGTGGCCCGAAAAGCAAGTGGAGGGAGCTGGTCGCGAGCAAACCATTCGACAGCATCCACATCGTCATCGGGTCTTAATTCTCCTCCAAGCACCTCGGCCTGGTAGACGATGATGAAATCCGCGCCGCGTGGATGTTCCCTGCCCGAAATGATCTCCAGTACGCGCGTGATCCGGACGGTCAAACCGGTCTCCTCCAGGCATTCGCGTGCAGCGGCCTCAGCCGGATCCTCGCCTCCGTTGATGAAGCCTGCAGGCAGGGTCCACATGCCGCGAAAGGGCTCACCCGCCCGGCGCGCCAGCAAAACACGGCCCTCCTGTTCGATCAGCACGGCGGCTGCCACTTTGGGATCCACGAAATGAATCCACCCACACTGTGGGCAGACCGGGCGGATCTTTCCAAAGCGCAGCTCGTGACCCACAGACGCCCCACAGCGGGGACAATAATTGAATTCGTTTCTCGCCATATTCCCTATTATGACACTTAAATAACTGATGTTACGCAATCAAAGCAACTTATACTACGGGGATTACCGAAAATAAGGGTGCAGGCGTTCGCCCGCACCCTTATTTTCGGGCCTTTTCAAGATATTCTGCGTAAGGTGAGTTAAATAAAAATGCAGGAGCAAGCTCCTGCATCTCTTTATTCACTTTTTATTCCGCCAGCGGCTGATTGCGAGCTGCCGCATGAGCGCCATGATCAAGGCACTGACCAGAGCCACCCCTGCCAGGATCCACTGCCAGACCGGGGAAACAGGCGGCGTGATCGTTTCATCCGCGGGGGTTTGAGGGGGCACCAGTGCCGTATCACCCGCATTCTCGGTTGCATCGCTTTGCGTGGTCTCTGTTTCTGCGGCACGGGCAGCTTCTTCAGCAGAAACGGATGCAGTCGGCATGGGGGCCATCGCCACGGAAGGCTCCTCTGCAGGGGCCTCCGTAGCGGGCATTTCTGCCAGCGGAGCTTCCGTTGCGGCCTGCGAAGCCGCTTCGGCTGCAAAGGTGTCGGGAGCGCCGCCACCACCCATCCCAAAGGCGGGCGGCTGGGAGGCCAGCTGCGGACCGATCAGATTTAAGCCAAAAGTAAAGAAAAGCAATAAAGTGGCCAGTGTGGAGGCAAACCGGAAGACAGGATAGGCACGCGGCAACGGTGGGTTCTTCCCCACCATCTGGGGGGTCAGACGGAAGTTGCGCGGCGCCTTGCGCATGGGCAATTGGCGGAGCACAGTGCGGGCCCCGCGCAGATCCTGTAAAACGGAGCGCAGGTCAGGCTCGGTGCGAAGACGGGCCTCCAGGCGCGTGGCTTCGGATGAACTGAGCTGTCCGTCAAGATAGGAAGAGAGGAGTTCAAGGTCTCGTTGTTTCATCAGGCAGTACTTTCTTCTCCGAGACGAAATACAGACGGTAAAAGTTCCTCAAAGCCCTGCAGGCACTCACGCAGCCTTAATCTGGCACGGGCCAGGCGGCTTTTGATGGTTCCCAGGGGGACATGGACGGCTACGGCGACCTCACTGTAGTCCATTCCCTGCAGGTCGGCCATGACCACGACCGTCTTGAACTCCATGGGCAGGTTGTTCAGGCAGTGCTGGATGGCATGCTCGAGCTCGTCGGCCTCGGCCTTCTGGTCGGGGGTCATACCGGGATCGGCCATCCAGCGCGGCGAGTCCATTTCCTCACCGTCCTCGGTATCGGGCTCGAGCGGCGTGGTGGGGCGGCGTTTCTGGCGGCGCAGTTCGTCGTAGCAGGCATTGGTCACTGTTCGCATCAGCCAAGCCTTGAAGGAGCCGCCGCGGAAAGAGTTGATGCCCTTGAAAGCTGAAATGAAGGCATCCTGCGTGACATCGGCGGCCAGGTCATCGTCGCCGAGGATACGCAGGGCCGTATTGAACACACTATCCTGATAATGCAGGATGAGCGTATTGAAGGCGTCCAGGTCGCCTCGTTGCGCATCTTGGATGAGGGCTTGTTCGTTCATCGGGATAATTTTATCACTGCAAGCAGTCGCTCAATAGGAACGGCAGACAGGCAGGAATTGTTCCTAGCGAATTTCATTTTCACTGCGATGTAGAAACAAATAAACTGCTCGCCAGACCAGCATGCCGAATGCGGAGGTAGCTGCCAGGACCAGACCAAAGATGGGCAGAATAGCAGCGTTAAGTATCAGCCCGCGCAGGATCGCGGCCAGGGACGCTGCAAACGTCATCGCCAGAATAGGACGCCAGAGCTGTCTTGGGTCGGACGTGATCTGACGGTCAAAGAGCCTGATGGATGGGGCCAATGCGAACCATGCAATGAGCAGCGGGAAGAAGAACGCCGCCATGCGGGGCAGGTAGGACAGGTCCGTTTCACCATGGGTGGCGAAACCGATGACCGTCAAGAGGGCAATGGCGAGAATATCGCCAAGGATCAAAATTTTACTTTTCATTCGAAATATGATTATGTAGGGACGATGCATGCACCGTCTCTACATAATCATTTGTCATTTATTCCGCTGAATTCCTCATTCCGCAAGGCCGGGAACAACAGCACCTCCCGGATGGAATGTTTATCCAGAAGGAGCATGGCCAGGCGGTCGACACCCATGCCAAAACCGCCGTTGGGGGGCATGCCGTAGCGCATGGCCCTCAGGTAATCCTCGTCCATGGGGTGTTTTTCCTCATCGTCAGCAGCATAATCGCGGCCCATTTCAAGGAAGCGCTGTTCCTGGTCGAGGGGATCGTTTAGCTCGGTAAAGGCATTGCACAGCTCAAAACCGGCCACATATCCCTCGAAACGCTCCACCGTCATCGGATCGCCGGGGATGGACTTCGCCAGCGGGGAGATGTCACGCGGGTAGTCGTACAGGAATGTGGGCTGGATCAGGGTCGGCTCCAGAAATTCACTGAGCAGGAAGTCGATCAGCTTGCCGCGCGTCGCCTTCGGGTCAGGTAGCTTGTTCGGATGCCGTTCCTTGATCGCCCGGAACAGCTCCTCGGCGGTCTTGTAGGCGGCAATGTCGATGCCGCTGGTCTCCAGGATTCCCTGGCGCATTTCCAGCCTCTTCCATGGAGGTGTCAGATCGATGTCATTGTGCCTGTAGGAGATTTTTTGCGTTCCCAGCACCTGCTGAGCGGTATAGGAGACCATCTGCTCGGTCAATTCCATCACCTGAAGATAATCCGCATAAGCCCAGTAGAACTCGAGCTGGGTGAATTCCGGGTTGTGCTTGAACGAAACACCCTCGTTGCGGAAATCGCGCCCGATCTCGTAGACCTTTTCCAGGTTGCCTACGAGCAGCCGCTTGAGATAGAGCTCGAAAGAGATGCGCAGGTACATGTCCTGCTCGAGCTCGTTATGGTGGGTTACGAACGGGCGTGCCGCTGCACCTCCATACAACGGCTGGAGAATCGGCGTCTCGACCTCCAGAAAACCCTTATCATCCAGGAAATCACGAAGCGAACGGACAATAGCAGCCCGCTTACGGAAGGTCTCGCGCACGTCCGGGTTGACTGCCAGGTCGGCATAGCGCTGACGGGCACGCAGCTCAGGATCCTCCAGAGCGGCATGGCGGATGACGGTCCCATCTTCGAGGGTTTCATCCTTGGCCGCCGGGAGCGGGCTGATCGATTTGGCCAGCAGCCTGAACTTATGGACGTGAAGGGTGGCCTCGCCCGTCTTGGTGCGGAACATCACCCCTTCCGCCTGGATAAAGTCGCCGATGTCGAACATCTTGTTGAAGAATTCCAGGCCTTCCTTGCCCACTTCATTCAGGCGGAAGAACAGCTGGATCCGACCCGCACCATCCTCGATGTGCGCAAAGGAGACTTTTCCCATCGCCCGTGTCGCCCGGATGCGTCCGGCCAGGGTGGCTTTGACCTCTCGGCTATCCCCTTCTGCGGCTTCGAATTCAGCAATGGCCTGCATACTGGTATGGGTACGTTGGGCGCGCGTTGGATAGGGTTCCACCCCTTCGGCACGGAGTTCTTCAAGCTTCTGCAGACGGATCTTTTCGAGTGAGTTGTATTCTGTCATGAGACCTCCCAGCCCCACCCCGGCCCCAACGAATGCAACCTGGGAGTGTCAATGGTGGAGGGGATAAAATAAAAACCCCGCGCTCCTGCACAGGCGCGCGGGGTAAAAATCGATACGCTCCTGCGTCTAGCCGACCTTCAGGATTTTAACATTATATGTGCCGCCCGGGGTTTCGACTTTGACCGTGTCACCAAGCTTATGGTTGAGAATCGCCTTGCCGATCGGCGATTCGTTGGAGATCTTCCCTTCACGCGGATTGGCTTCCGCCACACCGACAATGATAAATGTCTCCGGCTCGAAGTTACCTTCCTTGATGGTCACCTTGGAACCGATCTGCACCATATCGCTCTTCTTCTTACCGTTATCTTCGATGATCTTGGCGGTGGCGAGCAAAATTTCGAGCTCCTGGATGCGGCCTTCCACAAAAGCCTGCTCGTTCTTGGCGGCTTCGTATTCAGCATTCTCGATCAGCTCGCCGCCCTCCATTGCCTCATGCAGACGGTTTGCCACTTCCTGACGCTTGGCTGTACGCAGATAGTCCAATTCGTCCTGAAGTTTTTGGTATCCCTCTTTGGTCAAAAAGTTGTTAGGCATTTTTCTTTCCTGATATAAGAATTTTGCATCTCCGTAGAGATGCAAATAAAATACACCGATGCAGTTGTCCGTAAAAGCGCCGTTAATATATCATGAATCTTGTCCCAATACAAGAGACCTGTAACCTGCTAATCCTTTTGCAATAAACGGATTCCCTGCTGTTGTGCCCAGTAGGCCCGGATGGAGTCACGAGCCTTTTCAGGGGTGGACATGGCATCACCCAGCACCGCAAGCTGGGATTTGTACTCCAAAACCGCTTCCTGCCATGACTTCAGGCCTGATTCGGTTACTGGATGCAGGGCTTCGCTCATCCCGGCCGATTTTGGGGCGAATTCCTCAGGTTTTGTGAGGAAGTAGGGAATATCGATATCGTAGACCAGGGAGCGTCCAACCCGTTCTGCGCCCTGCCGGACGAGGACATGGTCCACGTGGGAGCCGACCGCCAACTGGCAGACCAGTACATCGCCCGGCTGGAGGCGAGCGTTGATCGTCTCTGCGATGCGCTCCGGGATATCTGCGTCCTCCGGGTGGGGCGGGAACGAGATATCGCTGTACAGCCATTCCCCGTTCACGCCTCGGCGGTAAATGCAGTCCAGGAAGTCAAAATGAGTCACCTGCGCACCAACGACCGCGGCGGCTCGCCGGTCCTCCTCCCGCCGTTCCCTGACCGTCTCTTCGGCGGAGGAAAAACCCCAAAGCTTGTGAAGCAGCTCGGCGAAAGGAGAATAATCCCCATTGGGCGGATAACCGCACATAAATGTCCAGATTTCAACCGGGATGCCGGATCGGGTCTGTTCGAAAATCAGCCCACCGGCAGAGAGCACAGCATCGTCAAGGTGAGGAGAAAGGTAGATCCATCGCATGATCTCATTTAACCATAGTTGCAGGGAAGAGACCAGATTTTAAGATGGCTGTGCAATTGATTTCGATCCACAAGTCAAGTACACTTGCCCCTGGAGGCAGACATGGAAGAGCGACGCAAGCAGCCACGCAAGGACCTGATGTCCTATTCCCAGGTGTTCGAGCTGTACCACGGCAAGCTGATCGGCTACCTGGGCGATATCAACCTGCTGGGTGCCATGGTGATCGGCGATG
>DATAKV010000479.1:0-2313 GCA_036261375.1 Anaerolineales bacterium | reverse complement strand
CGGGCGAGCATGGGATCCGCGAAAATCACGATGCCTATCAGGCCCTGCGCCGCTTCCTGTTCGGTGATCTGTATGTCCGGCTGCTGATCACGGATGTTGAACTCAAACCGGGAAAAAGGCTGGGTAACGATACGAGGTTGTTCTTTCACTATTTCGTAAAACCGCGCGGAATTAACACCCACCTGAACGAGATCAGTGAGCGGGCAGAGAATCAGCCGATGCCGCGGACACTGACGGAGCTCAAAGATCGCCTGAAGGAACGTCCCTATATTATTTACGATGGGTTTGCCGATTCAGGTGCCCTGGTCGATAGAGCGGAGCGAATGGGCCTCGGAGTCTTAAAAAGCAAAAAGGACCTGCCGCACTTCCAGCTGGAATACAACGCGTTTATGTCGGATGACCGGGTGGGTGGCAAGGCACTGGCAAGTGGTTTCAAGATGATCCCACTCTTGGAAGGGTTACGGTCAATGACTCTGGAGGACCAGGTCATGACAGCAAAGCTGCGGGTGGAGGTCAGGCGGCGCGATTGAGGATAAAAAATATCTTTGTCCTGATCCATAGCCCTCTGGTTGGCCCGTTGACCTGGAACCTTGTTGCCCAGGAAATGCGGAGCCGCGGACAGGATGTGCTTGTTCCCGTGCTGGAAGACTCACCGGCATCCGGTACCCCGTATTGGAAACAGCATGTCGAGTCGGTCTCCCGCTCCCTTGCATGTCTTTCCGACAGTACTCCGGTCACCCTGGTTGGACACAGCGGGGCGGGACCTCTTCTTCCGGTCATCCGCCAGTCGATCACAAACCGCATCAAAGCGTATATCTTTGTCGATGCGGGAATTCCCCGTGCAGAAGCATCGCGTCTCGATCTGATGAAATCCGAAGATCCGGAATGGGCTGCTGAATTCGAAGCTGAGCTCAAACAGGGAATCACTTTTCCTGACTGGAGTTTTGACGATCTGCAGGAGGTGCTGCCGGATGAATCCGTGCGGCGGCAGATGATCTCTGAGCTGCGGCCGCGTGGGCTGACGTTTTTTACAGAACCGATCCCTGTTTTTGAGGGCTGGCCGGATGCACCCTGCATCTATATCCAGTTCAGCCAGGCCTACGATCAGCCGGCAGCCCAGGCCATGGAAAAAGGCTGGATCGTCGAATCATTGAAGGCGGGACATTTTCACATGCTGGTGGATCCCGGCGTCGTGACAGACAGAATCATCAACAGTCTCGACAGGATTCGATAAATTCCTGCAGGTGAGCCAGTGATTTTTCAGTCAGTCCTGGGGAATGGTGCCCGGCAGGGCAAACCAAATTATGATATGGCATCGTCCGATTTAGAATTCCAGGAGTGAACATGAACCGCCCGAGTTTGATCCTTATTGTTGTTGCAGTTTTGGCAGGCTGCACGAGCACGCCACAGGTATCTCCAACAGAACAGATCGATTCACCCGCCAGCACCGAACCGGCATCGATGGAGCCATCTCCCACGGTTATTCCCACTTTGGAGACTCAAGCAAACGAAAACACGTTCTCACCCGAAGAGTACACGCTTCAGGAGTACGACGTCCCGGCCGGCACGCACCCGCATGATGTCGCCCCGGCCCCGGACGGCACGGTGTGGTATACGGCGCAGATCACCGGCGCGCTGGGCAAGCTCGACCCATCGACCGGGGAGACGCATCACATCCCGCTGGGAGCCGGCTCCTCTCCGCACGGAGTCATCGTCGGTCCGGATGGCGCGCCGTGGATCACCGACAGCGGCCTGAACGCCATTGTGCGCGTCGACCCGCAGACCGAAGAAGTCCAAACCTTCCCCCTCCCGGCCGAAACCGGATATACAAATCTCAACACAGCCGCTTTTGATACAAGCGGCATCCTCTGGTTCACCGGTCAGAACGGGATCTACGGCCGGCTCGACCCAGCCACTGCTGAAATGCAGGTCTTCGAGGCGCCGCGCGGCCGCGGTCCCTACGGGATCACGGTCACACCGGATGGCACGGTTTATTATGCATCCCTGGCGGGGAGTTATGTCGGCCGCATCGACCCGCAGACAGGCGAAGCACAGGTCCTGGAACCCCCCACCGCCGGGCAGGGAGCGCGCCGCGTCTGGTCCGATTCGCAGGGCCGGGTCTGGGTCAGCGAGTGGAATTCGGGACAGGTATCGGTATATGATCCCGCCGAAGACTCGTGGCAGGAGTGGAAACTCCCGGGGAGTGTCCCACAGGCATACGCCGTCTACGTGGATGAACAGGATACCGTCTGGCTGAGCGATTTTGGTGCGAATGCCATGGTCCGTTTCGACCCCGTCTCCGAAGAGTTCACC
>DATAKV010000472.1:0-7056 GCA_036261375.1 Anaerolineales bacterium | reverse complement strand
AATCGCCGTCCACCTCAAACTCACAGTGATCTCAGCGGCAGGCATCCTATGTTCAACAGGACGTGCATACTGGAATTTGGATACCTTACAAATGTAATAGCTCCTGTTCCCCTTCCACCCGGCATATACACAATAAAATATTTTTTTACGGCGTTCATTGTTCTAACGAGGATCATAAATTGCTGTTATCTCGGACCGTGATTCCACATTGGGGTGGCGAACTGCCGAAAACAAACTCAAATAGCAATATTACCTATACGAAGTTTTTGCACGAGGGCTGCACAGGCGGTTCCTGCCGTAGAAGAGTAGCAGTAGGTTACAGCACGTTTCCTGGGAGGAACAGATATACGCAGTTTTCGTTTAAGTTATAGAACAAGAGTTTCAATTGCTTTTCGCTTCTTAAGTTGCTATACTTTACTTACACGAACCGGCTGGAGGCGTGTAGTCTAACGCTTCCACCGTCAGGACGTTCCTCCGCACAGAAAGGGACAGGGTATGAGCAGTTTTCTACGTTATTCCATCATGGCTGTAACACTCCTCGTTATTATGGCCTGTATTTTCACCAGCTGCCAGCCTGACGTGACGCCCGACGACAATCCTGGCATCCTGACCCAGGCGAGCGTGCTTGCGCTGACCGTCCAGCCGCAGAGCACCACTTTTTCCAGCGTGGGACAGGTGATCGCCTACAACTTTGTATTGACCAACAATGGGAATGCAGCTCTCACCGGACCGCTTACCATGACCGACAGCAAGATGCCCGTCGCCTGTCCCCAGGTAAACACGGTCGGCAACCTGAATGGCAACCTGGATCCCGGGGAAAGCATCACCTGTACCGGGAGCTACACGATTACCCAGGCAGATCTCACTGCCTGTGCGGTCACCGATATTGCCACAGCCAGCATCGGCGGGGTCAGCTCGAACACCGTCACAACCACCATTCGCTGCCCGGCGGTCAATGTGCTGGGGCTCACAATTACTCCTACTCCCACTACATATAGTATTGCGGGGACTGTGATCACCTATAACTATATCGTTTCCAACAATGGGGCTGCCGCGCTGACCGGTCCCTTCCTGGTTACGATCTCGGGAAATCCGGTCCCGATCACGTGCGGGACGGCTGCGACTGTCCTGGCTCAGGGTCAGACGGTGCCTTGCTCGAGCACTTACACCACCACCAGCGCCGACCTGCAGGCAAATCAGGTCACTCATACGGCCACAGCCACCGGCCCCGGCGGCGCAACGAGTCAACAGGTGTCGGTTAACGTTATGAGGGCGGGCACACCCAACCCCGGTGGAAATCCCAATATCCCGCGCGGCTCCGATCAGAACCACACGGTGGAGCCCGGTGAGTGGCTGCTGCAGATCTCGCGCTGTTATGGGGCCGATTACAACGCCGTGGTGCGCGCCAACCCGACCATAATAGACCCCCATTGGATCTACCCGGCGGAGATTGTCCGGGTTCCCAATGTAGGCAGCAACGGCACGATCTATGGCAAGCCGTGTATCGAGATCTACACAGTGGTCGCGGGTGATACCTGGGAATCGATTGCCAATGCCAAGAACGCGGACCTTGAGGTGTTCAGGGAGGCCAACCGCAATGTCTCGCTCACGCCGGGCAACAAGGTCAAGGTGCCGCTCAACTCGCGGCAGAGTGGGACGCCGGTCACCCCCATTCCAAACAACCAGCCGATCCGTCTTAACTTCTCGGCCACCACTACATCCATCAGTCAACAGGGTACGGCCAACGCGCCGACAACTGTCCGCTATGTGTTCAGCGGGACGACGGGCCAGGTGCTGACAGTGCGGCTGACCGTGGCAACTAACGATCTCAACCTCGCGGTTTATGGGCCGAACAACACGACCCTCAAGGCGCCGGATGCCACCACCTCCTGGAGTGGGACACTGACAGCCACCGGCGATCATTTCATCGACGTGATCCCGCGGACCGGCGCAACGAACAGGGCCTTCACCCTGGATGTGACACTGAATACCCCAGCGCCTGCCCTGCCTTACGAGCGGGTGGCGGACATTTTCGCCGGGAGCGGCAGCTCGAACCCCTCTCACCTGGCGGTCTTCAACGGCGGCCTGTACTTCCAGGCCAATGCCAATGACGGCGTCGGCGCCGAGCTGTGGAAGTACGACCGCGGCCTGAATGCGATCAGCCGCGTGGCCGACATCATGCCCGGCGATGGCGGTTCGGAACCTGCCTATCTCGCGCCTTTTGGCGAGATGCTCTATTTCCGCGCCAACGGAAACGACGGCGCCGGTCTCGAGCTCTGGCGTCTCAACGGCGCCGGTGCCTGGGGCCGCGTTGGGGACCTGTATACCGGCACAGGTGATGCCAACCCCATGTACATGACCGTTTTCAACAACGCGTTGTTCTTCAGCGCCAACGGAAACGATGGCAGAGGTGTCGAGCTGTGGAGATATGACGGCGCGACGGCCACGCGCGTCACCGATATCAACCCGGATGCAGGTGACTCGAGCCCGGCCTACCTGGAGGTCTTCAACAACGCACTGTACTTCAGCGCGACCAGCAACGACGGCTCCGGGACCGAGCTATGGCGCTATGACGGCACCACCACGACCCGCGTCGACGATATCAACGAAGGTGTCGGCAACTCCAATCCCGCCTTCCTGACCGTGTTCAACAACGCGCTGTATTTCAGCGCCGATGGCAACGATGGAGCAGGCACCGAGCTCTGGCGATTCGACGGGACCAGCGTGGCACGCGCCGCCGACATCAACGTCGGGGCCGCGCCTTCGATCCCCACCTATCTGGCGGTCTTTGGCAACGCGCTGTATTTCAGCGCCAACGGCGATGCCTCAGGCTTCGAGCTCTGGAAGTTCGACGGGACCACTGCTTCACGCGTGGCAGACATCAACAACGCCGGCAACTCCAATCCTGCCTACCTGACCGTGTACAACAACGAGCTCTACTTCCAGGCCACCGGCAACGATAACGCCGGCGCTGAGCTGTGGAAGTTTAGAGGACCTTAGCACCCATGTCATTGCCCCGGCTGCCTTCGCCGAAGTTACGAGGAGCGAGCGGTCGCACGGCTCGAGGAGACTGCTTCGTCCTTCGCAGTGACACTCGATTCTCTTTCGGCTCGCAGTGAGATATCGAGCGCGCTCCAACCGTACTCCAGAACGGACAGCTGTCTCGCGCCTCCCTTCGATCGACTTCGTGCGCGGCGTGGTCATGGTCATTATGGCCCTCGACCACGTCCGCATGTATTTTGCTGCCGGTACCTGGTATTCCTCCCCCACCGACCTGGCGACCACCACGCCCCTGTTGTTTTTCACGCGCTGGATCACCCACTTCTGCGCGCCGGTCTTCATCTTCCTGGCAGGGACATCGGCATTCCTGTATGGGAAGAAGAAAGGAAGCGCCGGCCGGACCGCATTGTTCCTTTTCACGCGAGGCCTGTGGCTGGTCTTCGTGGAGATCGCCATCGTCAACTTTGGGTGGACATTCGACGTCACGTACAGCTTTGTAATCCTCCAGGTCATCTGGGCGATCGGCGTCAGCATGATGGCGCTGGCGGGACTGGTGCTCCTGCCTATGCCAGTCATCTTCGCTGTGGGCATGCTTCTTGTCTTCGGACACAACCTGCTGGATCCCATTAGCGTACAAGGAACAAGCTTCACAGACTATCTCTGGTACATCCTGCACCAGCCGCGGCTGGTCATCGAGCCGGAGCGGATCGTCAGCATCTTCTACCCCGTACTGCCGTGGCTGGGAGTCATGGCACTGGGCTATGCTGCCGGCCCCCTGTTCAAGGCCGAGACTCCCGCGGCCAAGCGGACTCTCTGGCTGCTGGGCACCGGCCTGGCCGCCACCACCCTCTTCGTCCTCCTGCGCCTGTCCAACGGCTATGGAGAACCCACAACCTGGCAGCCCCTGGACACAGGGACGTTCACATGGATCTCTTTCCTAAACACGAGCAAATATCCGCCCTCCCTGCAGTTCCTGCTGATGACCCTGGGGCCAGCCCTGGTTTTGCTGGCGTTGATCGAATATGCGCGAATCAGAACGTCAAATCCGTTTGTGGTATTTGGCAGGGTGCCGTTCTTCTTTTACATCCTGCACATCTATGTCATTCATGCGCTGGCGCTGCTCGCCCTCGAATTCACTGGCTGGGACTGGCGTGAGTACATACTGACAGCGGAGAACTTCCTCTCTGGCAGGCTGGAGGCGTTCGGGTTTGGGCTGGGAACCGTCTACGCGATCTGGGCGGCCGTCGTCCTTGCCCTGTATCCGCTGTGCAGAGGATACCAAAAGGTCCGTGAGAGCCACCCGGAATGGTGGTGGCTGGGGTATGTGTGATGCATTACTTTTCAAACTGGTTCTGTCATCGCGAACCGCTGTTTGCTGGCGGCGAAGCGATCTCGATACCGCTCGGTGAAGGTCGCCAAAAGCTCGGAGAGGTCGTGCACCAGGAGATCCCTGGAAGGTAACAAAAAGAGCTCTCAGAGCTTCCATGATGATATGGAGCACCAGAACCATCCCGAAAACATCCGGCTGCATGACCCTGCCAGGCAAACCGTCTTGGATTTATACGACCAGGGTCTGGAGGAGCTGCCTGAGATCGTATGGATGGCAACCCGGCTGCAGCTCCTAAACCTGGGGAGTAACAAATTAACGCGTCTGCCCGATTCGTTCGGCAGCCTCAAACACCTGCGAATGCTGGACCTAGGCCACAACCGGCTTCAGGCGATCCCCGAATCCATTGGCACACTCAAACAACTGCGCTTTCTGTATTTAAGCGACAACGGTTTTGAATCGGTGCCGGATTCACTTGGCAGGCTGAAGGAATTGCGCTACCTGAACCTGACCGACAACCGTCTCACGAGTCTTCCCGCCGCACTGGGAAAACTGACAAATCTCATCGAGCTCCGGCTGTACAACAACCAGATCGAAACATTTCCTTCGTCGCTGGGCAGGCTAAAGAATCTGCGAGAGCTGTACGCGATGAACAACCGGCTCACGTCCCTGCCACGTTCGATCGGCAATCTAAAACAATTGCGCAAGCTTATGCTCGAAAACAACCGGATCGAGTCGCTTCCGGATGAAATCGGAGAGCTGGAACGCCTGAACGATCTCGACCTGCGCTTCAACCACATCGCTTCTCTACCGGAGTCCATCGGCAAGTTGAAAAACCTGCGCTTTCTGGACCTGCGTGCCAATCGCCTGTCGGACCTACCGAAGAGTCTTGCAAAGCTTCGCAGGCTCGAAAAACTTGACCTGCGCTGGAACCGGTTCAAAACCATCCCGGGCTGGATCTCACAAATCGAAAAACGCGGCTGCACCGTATATTTCTAATGGGCCGGCTTCTAATCAAGTCATTAACATGTCACCCTACAATGGATGGAAGCAGGCCAGAGAGACAGCCTGAGATTTAATATATGCCGTATCACTTTATTGAGTTAAGGATTTTAGAAATGAAACGACTTCTCCCTTTTTGTTCCCTCCTCGTCCTTCTTGCGTTTATCGCTTCCGCCTGCGGCGCGGCCCCGCCAGCTGCAGCAGAGATCCCGGCAATCGCGCCGCCCACCCTGACACCTTCCCCTCTGCCCCCGCCGCCTCCCACCGAAACACTGGTCCCCACCGCCGTCCCGACCGGGACACCGGTGCCTCATCCGCTCGAAATCCGGGCCATGCGCGCCGTTGAGTATCCCGGCAGTGACATTATCGTCGAAGCCGTGCTCGATCCCGGGGTCAATTACAACCGCTATTATGTTTCCTATCTCTCGGAAGGCTTGAAGATTTACGCCCTGATGACGATCCCAACCGGGGAAAAGCCCGCCACGGGCTGGCCGGTGATCATCTTCAACCATGGGTTCATCCCGCCGGAAGTGTACGTCTCCTGGGAGCGCTACATCGCCTATGTAGACCTGATCGCACGCAGCGGCTACATCGTCTTTCGCTCCGATTATCGCGGCCACGGCAATTCTGAAGGGGAAGCAGGCGGTGCCTACAGCCGTCCCGATTACACCGTGGACGTGCTGAACGCGGTCGCCTCGATGAAGCGACACCCCGACGCCGACCCGGGCCGCATCGGCATGTGGGGACATTCCATGGGCGGCTACATCACCCTGCGCTCAATGGTCATCGACCCGGATATCAAGGCCGGGGTGATCTGGGCGGGGGTCGTCGCTTCCTACCCGGATCTGCTGACCCGCTGGCGGCGAGGCACGGGCGCCCAGCCTACCCGGACCCCCTCTCCGAGTTCCTGGCGTTCAATGCTTGTACAGCAGTATGGCTCGCCGGAGGAGAACCCCGAATTCTGGAATTCGATCTCTGCCAACTCCTACCTGAGCGAAATCTCTGGTCCCATCCAGCTGCACCACGGCACACTGGATGAGGATGTGCCTCTGGAATTTTCAGAGCTTCTCTTTTACCAGATGCTCGACGCCCAGCAGTATGTGGAATTCTATAAATACGATGGCGACAACCATAACATTTCAGGCTTTTTCAGCACCGCCATGCAGAGGACGATCGAGTTCTTCGACAGGTATGTAAAGTTCGGAGTGTAAATCTCTTTTATTAAAAACAACTCCGAAGGAGTGTCATAGAAACAGCCTTGTTGTAATGGTTTTTCAAATCCCGAAGGGGTGACATGATTCTTATGTCACCCCTTCTCGATTCATAATTACCGGTTAAACTACAAGTGTTGGCATCTCAGCGAAAAACGAGGCACCTCCCATGACAACTCGTCTCTACCTCATCCGGCATGGCGCCACACAATTGACAGCGGAGGACCGCTTCTCGGGCGCGGCGAACGTCTTTCTCTCCGAAGAGGGCCGCGCTCAGGCGGAACGTCTCGCCCGGAGGCTGGCAGACGATCATGTCGCCGTAGTTTACACCAGTCCGCTCGACAGGACGATAGAGACGGCCAGGATCCTGGCTCAGCCGCATGGCCTGGAGGTCATCCCGAAGGAGGGGCTGCGTGAGATCAGTCACGGACACTGGGAAGGAATGGCCCGCAAGGAAGTGGAGGCGCAGTTCCCCGAGGAATATATCTCGTGGGAGACCGATCCGTTCACCTTCGC
>DATAKV010000471.1:0-7355 GCA_036261375.1 Anaerolineales bacterium | reverse complement strand
GGAAGCGGAGGATGGCTCCTGGATCGGCCGGCGGGTAGTGGGAGAGATCAACGCCGTTTGCAATATCTGTGAGCAGTGCCTGAACGGGCGTCCCACCCATTGTGAAAACAGGACCGTCCTTGGCATTGTGAATCGCGATGGAACGTTCGCCGAATACACCACCCTGCCCATTGCCAATCTTCACCTCGTCCCCGATGCGGTGCCGGATGAGATGGCCGTTTTTACCGAGCCTTTGGCCGCAGCCCTGGAGATCCAGGACCAGGTCCAGGTCAAACCGACAGACCGCGTCCTGCTTGTCGGCGCGGGGCGGCTGGGACAGCTCATCGCCCAGACCCTGGCCCTGACCGGTTGTGACTTGCGCGTGGTCGCCCGCCACGCTCATCAACAGAGTCTGCTGGCCCGGCGCGGAATCCGCATCATCCCCGAAGAGGATATCCAACCCTGGCGCTGGGACATCGTCGTGGAAGCGACCGGCTCGCCAGACGGATTTGCCCTGGCCCGCAAAGCCATCCGCCCGCGCGGTACGATGGTGCTCAAGTCCACCTACAAAGGCGATATGGCCGTCAACTTCTCTTCCATCGTGGTGGATGAGATCCAGGTGGTCGGCTCACGATGTGGTCCCTTTGAGCCGGCGCTGCGTTTGATGGAATCCCGCCAGGTGGACCCGACAGTGCTGATCATGGATGAATTCAAGCTGGCGCAGGGCTTAAAAGCATTCGAGCGCGCCGCGCAAACGGGCGTGCTCAAAGTGCTGGTGGAACCGTAACCTATGGAGTCGGACAGCTCGCTGTCCGACTCAACATCAGGAATCTGCTCTTGGCAGGGTACGCGGAATGCGGGGGATGTACACTGTAAAGGATGTGCCCACACCCATCTTGCTCTTCACCTCAATACGCCCATTGTGCCCCTGGATGATCTGCTTGCAGATCGACAGTCCCAGGCCGGTGCCCTGGGCCTTCCCTTCATGCTCACGCACCCGATAAAATTTCTCGAATAAATGTGGGATAGATTCCTCTGGGATGCCCACACCCGTATCCTGGATGACGATGGAAAGCTCGGTCTCGGTGAAACTACCTGTGACGATAACCGAGCCGTTCGGGCGGTTGTATTTGATAGCATTGCTCATCAGGTTGAGCAGGACCTGCTTGATCTTGTCGCGGTCCGCTTCCATGAGCGGCATGTCGGCGGGAACATCGATGCGGATCTGGATGTTCGTCTCCAGCGCCTTGGTCATCATCACGTCTCGGCACTCGTACAGCAGGTCCGCGACGCTGAAGCGCATCCGGCGGAACTGGACACGGCCCGACTCCAGGCGCGCCAGGTCCAGGAAGGAGGAGGCAAGCGAGTTCAGGCGCAGCGTTTCATTATGGATGTTGTTGACGATCTGGTCGCGCTGCTCGCGGGACATTTCCGGGCGAAGCAACAGGTAGGTGGCGGTGCTCAGCGATGCCAGCGGGGTGCGCAGCTCATGGACGAACTCGGCGATCAGGTCCGATTGCTGGAACAGGCGGGCGTTCTCGATCGCGACCGCCGCCTGCGCGCCCAGCACGGTCAGCATGGATTCATCCGCGTCGCTGAAACGGCCGCGCTTTTTGTTCAGCACCTCCAGCACGCCGACCACCTTATTCTTGGTAATCAACGGGATTCCCAGCAGCGACTTAGTCGAGTATCCGATCGTCTGTTCGATATCGCTGAAGAAACGCAGGTCCTTGTGGGCATCGTCGATGCGCACCGATTTGCGGTTGGTCACTACCCAGCCGGCGATGCTCTTCTCGAGCGGAACAACGAACCCGCGCATGGTTGGCTCGTCGATGTTGGTGGCAACCTGGAAGTACAGCTGGCGCGAGGTATCGTCGTAGAGCAGGATCGACGCAGCCTCGGCGTGGGTAATATCGGCCGAAGCGCGGACGATATCGTTGAGCAGGGTATCGAGGTCGAGCGTCGACGCCAGGTCGCGCGAGATCTCGATCAACCGCAGGTAACTGTCTAGAGTTTGTGTTTTGATCTCAGCCATGCAGTGCTCGCTTTGCAATTTCGGGGATTACGGAGGCAACATCCTCCAGGATCACCACATCCGCACGTACGTTCACGTAGGTGGGTGTATTGTTCACGACGATCAGGTGAGAGCCGCGATCGAGGGCCTGCATTGGCAGACCCGCTACAGGCAGCACCTCGAGCGAGGAACCGGCTACCAGCATCAGGTCACACTGGCGTGCTGCCCGCTGCGCCTGGACCCAGGCCGCGTGAGGCAGCTGTTCGCCGAACAGGATGACATCCGGTTTCAGAATTCCATTGCAGTGGGAACAAAAGGGAAGCGTTCCCTCCTCAATGAAAGCGTTCATGTAGAGCTCTGCTTCAAATCTTTGATAACAGCTTGTACAGGTCAGCGTTCTCATCGTGCCGTGGGTTTCGACCACGCATGTGGAACCGGCTTTCTGGTGCAGGGCGTCGATGTTCTGGGTAATGATGGTCTGCAGGTGGCCGGCCTCTTCGAGTTGGGCCAGTGCCTTATGGGCCGCGTTCGGCGCTGCATAAAAGATCTGACCGGCCAGCGGGCGGAACCATTCAAAGAATCGTTCGGGGGCGGTACGGAACGTGCTCAAGGAGGCAACGTCCAGCGGCTCATCGCGGGACCAGAGGCCGGTCCCCTCCGATCGGAAGTCGGGGATGCCTGAAGGGGTGGAGATGCCAGCGCCGGTCAGGACCACGGCGCGTTTTGCCTTGCGGACCAGTTCCGCCGCGTCCTCAATCGCCATATTCGAGGCGAGCGCCGGACTGGCGGCTCCGGTCATCTTGGCAGGGTCTCCCGCTCGGTGATGAAGTCCACAAGCTTGGTGATCTGTCTGGCAGTCAGGCTGTCGGGCTGGCATATCACTGCAGGGGTCTGCATACGGGTAGCCTGGACGAACAGCTCGGGGGCAGGTGTCAAAGTGGTAACGATTTCGTGCTCGAGCTTGTTCTGCACCTGGCTCGAAGGCAGCTGCGTATCGGAGCGCACGCGATTGTTCAACACAACGTGGACGCATTTCTTTTGTATGCCGAGCGCACCAATATCCTCGATCAGCGCCTTGGCGTGGATAATCGTGTTTGGTACCCCTTCAATGACGATGATGACCTCGTCGCACATGGGCAGGATCTTCTCGGCGAATGGCTGAAGGCCCACTCCAAGGTCGAGCACCAGGAAGCGCGACAGGCTGGCAAGCCTTCGGATAAGGAATTCGTAGTTTGCAGTCTGGTTGATCAGGTGCATGTCACGGGGTCGGTCGGAGGACAAAAGCAGTTTCAATCCCGAAACATGGCCGACTAGTGCATCATGGACTTTTTCACGCGTAATCTCATTTATTTTCGTAACGCTCAACAGTTCCGCCAGGCCATGGGAATCAACCGCTCCGAGGTCGAGTGCCAGAGAGCCCTGGCCTGGCAGCATCTCTGCCACGACTACATCGCTGCGAGTACGAGCCTGCAGGCTGGCAGCCAGATTTACCGCCAGGGACGTAGTCCCCAGGCCGCCGCGAGCTCCCAGCACACCGATCACATATCCCCGGCTGCCACTGCCGTCCGTTGCAGTGACTTCCTTCTTCTCGCTGGCCCGCGAAAGCAGGGTTTTGACGCGCGCCTGCAGCTCGGAGGGGTGGGTGGGCTTGGTTAGGTAATCGTTGGCGCCCACTTCGAACCCGATCACCTTATCGTCGAGCTGGGTCTTGGCGGTGAACATCAGGATGGGCGTTTCCATGGTGGACGGGTTGCGCCTCAGCCGGCGCGTGACCTCGTACCCATCCATATCGGGCATCATGATGTCGAGCAGGATCAAATCCGGATACTCTTCGAAGGCCTTGTCCAGTCCCTGCTGACCATTCGTGGCAGCGCTGATCTGGTACCCCTGGCGCTGGAGCATCAGACCAACCAGGCGAAGGGTGTCCAGGTCGTCGTCGATGATCAGGATTTTTTCACTCATAATCGATTATTCCTCATAAAAAAGCTGGTAACAGTCTAGCATAAAGCAGTCCTTAGAGCAAGATAAATGCCGTCACTGCAAGTATGCTATAATGGAGGGAGCAAGGGACCGTCCCGAGCCCTGGGAATGGGTCTCCATCCTATGGGGATGACAGGCTTCGACGGGAGAGGCTGGTCCCGGAATGCGAGCCGAGAGGCGCCGAACTCGTAAAATCAGTGCAAAAAATCAAGTGCCAACCGCACTTCCTACGCTGCTATGCCCCTCGCTGCATAAGCGATCGACGTAACAGCTGGCGCCTAAGGGTGCCACGTCCGCCGGCACCGTCCTCCACCCGGTGACGGATCGGGCGAAACAATGGTGTGAGTGCTGCATATGACTCTGCTAAATATGCTTAAGACCAGCAGATGGTCACAGGGAGTTTTGCCCGCTGAGAGCCCTGTGATGACAAACTTCGGCAGGCTACGCTCGTAGATTTCCGAGGGTCGAATCTTTCGGACGCGGGTTCAATTCCCGCCATCTCCACTAAACAAAATAGATCAGCACTACTGGTCTATTTTGTTTTAATTTATCTCTTGACAACTATATCCGTCGCGGATATAGTTTGTTTATGACAGGTACAAACTCCACCCCGCCTCTTACTCCAGCTGTTTTTCATATCCTCCTTGCCCTTTCGAGTGGTGAGCGTCATGGCTACGGCATCATGAAGCAGGTCGAGGCTGACTCGCAGGGAAAAGTATCGATGGGACCTGGTACTTTATACGGCTCCCTCAAACGGATGCTTGATGCCGGGCTGGTCCGGGAGAGCGACAAGCGGGTCGATCCCGAAATGGACGATGAGCGGCGCATCTACTACCAGATCACAGGCGCGGGCGCCGAAGCCCTCGCTGCGGAGCTGGAGCGTTATCAACGCATCGTCACAATCGCCCAACAGCGGAAGCTTTATCCGAAGACGTTTGTATATGATCTATAAGCCACACTTCCTTCGCAGACTCTACATGAAACTTCTCGCTCTCTATCCACATGGGTTCAGAGAGCGACTGGGGGAGTCTATGGAGCAAACGTTCGACGATCTCTGCAATGAACGGAAAGAGCAGACAGATGACCGATGGCCCGGTTTTGTTCTCTGGATATTTTTCGAAACCGCCGTAGGAGTCGTCAGGGAGCATGTGCTGATAATTACAGAAGGAGCCACGATGAAAAATACACTTGCGATCCCTAGAACCACCGCGCTGATCAGCTCCATCCTGTTGGCAGTGGCTTTTATCGTAGCGCCGTTGATCTACTTGGTTGGGAATTTGCGAGATGCCATGGGACCGTTTGCCTATGCTGTGGCCGATTTCCTGTATGGACCGGTGTGGGCCGCCAGCCTGGTTGCGCTGGTCTTCGCAGTTCGTGAGCGTATTGGCGAGCGCGCGCCGCGCCGCATGTCGCTTGCGCTGCTGGCGACAGTCCTCGCGGCAGCAGCTATGATTGCCGTTGCCTGTATCCGGTCTGCCAACCGGCAGTACCATCTTACTCATCCTGAGCTGCATCTAGAGGGCTCACAGACGGTCCTCATCGTGTGGATGACTCTTGTGGCAGGCGTGACTGGGGCAGGGTGGCACTTTCTGGGCTGGGCATTACTGCTGATCGGTTCGGCAGGTTGGTCATCCGGCCACCTTCCCCCACCATTGACCGTACTGTATTTGGTGGGAGGGGTAGTCTCCCTGTTTGTGTATCTGTTGCCAGATCTGGAGGGGCTCGCAGGGATGCTTGTGATCGTAATCAGTATCTGGCAGGGAGTTTTGCTGTGGAGATCCGGCTCGGCAGAAATGCAAGCGCCTGAAGTAGATGCAGGCTAACTGTGTAAGCCAGACACGTTCGACTTCCAGAGAGGTTTCCTGTGAATGAACAATCGACTGTACGTGCACTGTACAGCAAACTCCTGCGTCTCTATCCGCGCCGGTTCCGGGAACAACTAGCCGAGTCTATGGAGCAGACGTTCCGGGACCTTTGGAATGAGAAACAACAAACGAGACAAGAATTGTTTGGGTTCGTGCCCTGGACCTTCATGGAAACAGCCATAGGAATTTTTCGAGAGCACCTATTGCTTATTTCTGCAGGAGATATTATGCAAGCCATACTTAAGCCCATCGCATCACCAGCGCTCCTTAGTTTGCTCCTCATCCTTCCGTTCATGATCATGGAAGTTGTCAACAGGCGAAATTTCAACGAGGACTTCCCCTTCACTCTGTTTTTCATCTTGTGGCTCAACCTATTCGCCATCAGCCTTATCCTGTTGCCGCTCGTCCGAGGCAAGCGGACAGGGAATCATGACATGGCGAATCCCGTTCCTACACAGGGAAGTATTCTCCTCACAAATCCCAGATGGGCCGCGATAATTAGCGTTGTACTGATTCTGTCCCCTGGCATACTTCCTTTGCTGGATTCCGTTGATTGGCTGTCACTGGATCGTCTGTTCAACGGCCCGGACCCTGAAGTGGCTTATCTCCCGGGTCTGTTCATCTCCCTCGGTCTTATCTTGTTCCCGGTGGCGGCAGGGATCATTGCCGGTGGGCCGATCGTCAACACCTTGCGGGCCGGAGGCAGCCTGTTTGCGAATCCCTTCCATCTGCTCATCGTTGCCTTAATTTCGTTCTTCTTCGCAGCAAGCTTCGTCAGCCTGATCGTAGACCAATGGCCCTGTTTTATAGGTGTTCCACACTGCGACTGATCAAGTGTTGTGCAGACTCATATGTAGATTGTCCGGGTGTCAGAATGCCGGACAATCTGTGTTTTAATAAGCGCCATGAAAAAACTCCTCATAGGACTTTTGCTGCTGATCGCAGCCTGTCAGCCTGCCACAACGCCAACGCCTGTAGAGACTCTCCTTCCAACCGCCACAGTTCTACCTACCCCCATCCCTTTTACCGAAACTCCTGCGCCAACCTCCACCCTGGAGCCCTCCCCGACACCTTTTCCAAGGTTTTTTACAATCGAATTTGACTCCACATTGGAGGGCTGGGCCATTCTTCAGGCGGGGAATGATACGGTCCCGAATGTTACTGTTGAGAACAGCCGCCTTCTCGTCCAGACGGATTCGCATTTCACCTGGGTCTACAGCCTGTTTGGCACGCATGAGTATGACAATGTCCGGCTTAGCACAACATTTGTGAACAATGCCATGACTCCTGCATCCGCCGGCCTGCTCTGCCGCTACAGCGAAACAGATGGCTGGCTGGAATACAATGTTTCCAGCGATGGGACCTACAACGTCCTGTACGGAAAGTGGCTGGCAAATGGAATTGCCAACTATACACCGATCCTGGATGGTGTATCCAACCACATCCAGCAGAGTGGGATGGAACAGCAGATCGGGATGATCTGTTCCGGTCCGACCCTTACATTATTGATCGGTGAC
>DATAKV010000464.1:0-7637 GCA_036261375.1 Anaerolineales bacterium | reverse complement strand
AGGCGATTGTCTTCTGTTCATTTGCGGGTGGGGACTTGCCCCACTCCTGTAGACTCTCGATTCGCTTTCGGTTAAGATTAAGGCGCCAGTTGACAGCCACTTTTAAAGTGACTGTCAACTCTTGGAAGGAGAACATACCATGCAGGAATTTTTCAATAGTTTTATCGATAATTTCATTCTGGGTATTCCGAACCTGCTCACTGCGCTGGTCATATTCGTCGCCAGCCTGTATCTCGCCCGGGTGTTAAGCAGCCTGCTGCGGCGCGTGCTAAACAAGCGCCGGGCTCCCCAGAGCGTGACCCACCTGCTCTCCCAGCTTATTTTATGGGCGATCATCGTCGCCGGCACGATCACCGCCCTGCAGCGCTTCTTCAACGTGACTGCCTTCCTGACCGGCCTGGGGATCCTCGGTTTTACGGTCGGCTTTGCCCTGCAGGATGTCATGAAGAACTTTGCCTCGGGAGTCATCCTCCTGCTGCAGCAGCCGTTCCACGTCGGCGAATCGGTTGGCGTCAAAGGGTTCGAGGGTACGGTCATGGAGATCGACCTGCGCTCGACCGAGATCCTGGCCACCGACGGCCGGGTGATCATCCTGCCGAATGCGGAGGTGCTGGCCAACCCGATCATCAATTATTCGCGAGCCCGTCAGCGGCGCATCGAATTACAGCTGAGCCTGCCTCACACCTGTGAACCGGAGAGCGTCCGGCGCATTCTGTTGAACGCCATCGAAGAGGTACCGGGCTATACCCCCGACCCCAAACCGTCCATTGTCTTCGAAAACCTGACCAATTCCGCCATGGAAATGAGCGCCAATTTCTGGGTGGATGTCAGCCAGAACGATCTCGCCCACGCCAGGGATGCCGTTCTATTAAAAATAAAATCCGCCTTCAGCGATGAGGGGATCGAGATCCCGCATCCCGTTCAGGCGGTGTATTCGAAATCGTAACCATGTAGAGACGTTGCAATGCAACGTCTCCACGCAATGCAACGTCTCTACGTTGTTACATGATCCAACCCCAATTTTTCTCCGATAATATGGGCGATCGTCCGCGCCGCCTCGGGACGTCCTGCCCGGCGGCAGTTTTCGATCACCTTTTTGCGTTCCTCGGGGCGGGAGATCCAGCGCGTCAGGGCCCGGACCACGTCGATCGGGCGCGGCGCCCATACCCCGGCGCCCTCCTCCTCCACGAACGAGACATTGCCGTCCTCCTGCCCGGGCAGCTTCGAGTACAGGATGATCGGCAGCTGGGCATTGAGCGCTTCGGCTATCGTCCCGGGTCCCGCCTTGGTGACGATGAAATCGGCGGCGCGCATGAAATCGGGCATCTCCCGCACGAATCCATAGATACAGGTCGGGTTCTCCCAGCACTGCGCCTCGAGGTCCGCTTTGAGCCGCTGGTTCCGCCCGCAAACAATGACCTGCGCAACATCCAGGCCGGAGGCATCGATCTCGGCAGCCGTCTTTGCCAGCGGACCCATCCCCTCCCCGCCGCCAACCAGCAGGACAACGGGTTTATTCACCGGCCAGCCCAGCTTCCTGCGCAGTGTACTTTTCTTTACCAGCGGCTGGCAATAGCGGTCCGCGACAGGCAACCCCACCACGCGCAGCTTTTCGGAAGGCATACGGTATTTCAAGGCACGCTGGCGTGCCGTCTCGGTTGGGACCAGGATCAGGTCGGCGCGGTTGTCGTACCAGAGCGCATGCGTGGTGACCATGTCGGTGACCACGTTGATGAACGGAGGGCGCTGTGTGCCAAGGGCTTTCAGCGCAAACGTGTTCGCAAATGGATGGACCGTGACGATCAGGTCCGCCGGATGGCTCTTCACCAGTGTCTTGGCTGCCTGGCGGGCGATCGGCCACATGGTAGTCGTGATCATGCGCGCCCGGGCTCGTCCATCGGTGGCATGGAAGCTGGCGCTCCACAACTTCGGCGATTTGACCATGTATGGATACATCTCGCCGGCGTAGTTGAATGGAAGAGGTGCATAATCCTTGAAGAAATCCACCATCTCAGTGGTGACCTGGTCCCGGTATTCACTATTGATCGCTTCAATAATGGCTTCGGCCGCGGAACGATGGCCGCCGCCGGTATCGGAGAAATAAAAGACAATGTGAGGTTTTTTAGGGGTTGGATTGTTCATCTTTGTTGTGTTGGGTGAGGTTGGTTTTGAGTCTCTTGGCGAGCTCGCGGCGGGTAAGCATGATGCGTCGTCCACATCCCCTACATTCCAGTCCAATATCTGCGCCCAGCCGGATCACGGTCCATTCATAGGAACCGCAGGGATGCTGTTTGCGCAGGCGCAGGTGGTCGTTCAGTTGGAGGTCAGTGAGCATAATGTGTACCGGTAATCGGTTGATGGCAACTCGTAAAGATTATAAATTGAATTATGATAAACTACGCACGGGAAATTACGACCCAACAAATATGTCTATTTCGTGCACCCCAGAGGAATCATGTCCCAACGCGAAACCTATTCCGTCGAAATCGCAGGCCTGAAACGGGACCTGCGTCTCTTCGAGATCAAACCCGGCCTGAAGATCGCCATCCTTAACATCCTCGGCGACACCGAGCTCGTCCAGGCGTGTGCCAGGCAGCTGGCCGAAAAGCTCAAAGTAGTCGAGTACGACGTGCTTGTCACGGCGGAGGCGAAGTCCATTCCTCTCGCTTACGCGCTGTCGGTGGAAACAAACAAGCCCTATGTTGTCCTGCGCAAGACCTACAAGCCCTACATGGGCGATGCGCTCCAGGCCGAGACCCTATCTATCACCACCGGCCAGCCGCAGACCCTGATCCTCGACGAGAAGGATGTGGAGATGATGAAGGGCAAAAAGGTTGTCATCCTGGACGATGTGATCAGCACCGGCTCCACCCTGCAGGGGATGCGCATGATCCTGACCAAAGCCGAGTCCCACGTGGTAGCCGAGGCGGCGATCTTCACCGAGGGCGACCGCGCCCAGTGGCAGAATATTATTTCATTGGGACATTTGCCGTTGTTTACCGATTAATGTGGGGACGGGCGGCTGCCCGTCCTTACGAAATCAATTTTCGTTTCCCCTCTCGCGTCATCCTTTTGATGGCGCGTTCCCTTTTTAAGGCAGTGGATACATCCGGCTGCGGCTCCACGTACACCAGCCGAACCGGACGTCGTGTCCTCGTATAGCGCGCCCCGCGTCCCTGGTTGTGGACGGCGACGCGGCGTTCAGGGTCCACAGCCCAGCCGGTGTAATACGTCCCATCCACGCATTCGACGATGTAACAATAACAGGGTCTGTCCATCATTTTTGTGGAGACGTTGCGGTGCAACGTCTTTACTTATGCGGTTTACGCGGCGTGAACATCGACCCGAACAGCATCTGGTTGACCCGGTCACCAAAGGAGGGGGTATCCATGGATTGCGCATCCTTGTTCAACCATTCGGCTATGTTCCGCTCGTCGAACCAGCGGATCCGTCCCCGCCAGTTGTTTTCCAATTGATCGAGCAGCCCTTCCTGGTCGTTCTCTTCGATCTCATCCCTCAGCTTGAGCAGGGACGTAATATAGGTATTCAGCAGCCGCACGATATTCTCTCGGTTTCCCGCAACGGCATCCCGCAGGGATAAGGCGTCGTCGTGATACGCCAGCCCCGCGGTGACCGAGGCATACGGCCGCCCGGCGAGTTTGCGGGCCTCCTGCCAGCCGGGTTTCTCCAGGGTGGCGTCCAGCAGAGCTGAGGCGGCCAGCTGCGGCAGGATGTGCACCGCGGCGAAGATCCCATCGGCTTCAACGGTGTCCAGCAACAGGGGCACGGCGCCGATCAGGCCCACGAATTCCATGCCAATATTGAAGACATTGCCGGGGATCCCGCTCGGAGTGGTGACCCCCATCAATCCCTTATTGAACAGGTCGGCGCGGGCCGCTTTCACTCCGAAGTCGGTGCCATGCAGATAATCGGGGTTAATGGCAGGAGAGAGGCCGATGTAATAGCGTCCCTGGGGCAAAAGCTCCTGGGCCCAGGCGGTGATCTTCTCTTTGGAAGGAGCCGTGTCGAGAACCAGAGCCCCTTCCTGCAGGTCAGGGGCAATAATCTCCAGGGTTTCACGGATCCCTGAAAAAGGAAGTGCCAGGACCACGATTTTTGAGCCGCGCACCGAGGCAGGCAGGTTGTATTTCACATCGTCCACGGCGCCCAGCTTCTGCGCTTCCCTGGCCGTTTCCGCATCCTTGTCGTGCCCTATAATCCGCAGGTCCAGGCCGCGCGCCTTGAGCGCCAGCCCCATCGACGAGCCGATCTGCCCCAGTCCAACAATGGTAATTTGTACGGTCATGGTATCCTCACAGGAAGAGATATCGCGATTATTATAGCTGATGACGCCCCTTTAAAGTGCGAGAACCGCGGACGCCGACCGCGGCTCTCTTGCGAAAGGAGGAGAAGAGAAATCACCTTACTGGCTCTACTTTATCATAACCAACTCAAACCTGCTTGACGTGAAACCTACGATTGCCCTACGAATGATATACAACTTACAGGGATGTAAATGAACACTTCTGCCTCCCCCATATATGTCGGTGAGCTGACCGGCACCTGCCTCGGAGACCTGCGACTCGCCGCCTCGGACCTGGGACTGGTTGCCGTCGAATGGGCGGATTCACAGGTCCATTTTGACAACTATCTCCGGCGGCTCAAGCGCTTCCTCCAGCCAAACACGAGGAAGCTTGCTCCCTATGCTCGAGAATTAAGTGAATATCTGCAAGGCAGGCGGAGTACTTTCACCATCCCAATCGACTGGTCAATCTTCCGCCCATTCCAGCGCGAGGCGCTGCAGGCCGTGTACCGCATCCCGTACGGAGAGACCTGCACCTATCACGATATTGCCGTCGAGATCGGCCGGCCCAATGCCTCGCGTGCCGTCGGACGGGCTAATGCCACCAATCCCATGCCGCTGGTGATCCCCTGTCACCGGGTCATCGGCCGGGACGGCAAGCTGCACGGCTACGGCGGCGGCCAGGGATTGAAGACCAAGGAATGGCTCTTGAAAATGGAAGGGGCGGTAATGACGTAACAACCACGACCTTCAGCGCGTCAAAAGACTGCTGGATGTTTCAACCCTTGCGAGGAAACCCCTTGGGCTTCGCAAGGCTTTTTATTAATAGGAGAACGCATTGAAACCCAAACACTGGCTTGTCTTTATCGTTCTCGGTCTGATCTGGAGCTCGTCCTTCCTGTGGATCAAGGTCGGCGTGCAGGAGATCGGCCCTATGGCGCTGACCGCCTTCCGCATGCTGTTCGGCGCACTGACCGCGCTCCTCATTGGCATCTATCAGGGAGTCAAGTGGCCGCGGGATTCGAAGACATGGCGCGACTTTGCCATCCTCGGCCCGGCCAGTCTGGCCATCCCCATCTTCTTCATCTCCTGGGGCGAGCAGACCATCGACTCGGCGGTCGCTTCCATTTTGAATGCGACCGTGCCTCTCTTTACCATCTTCATTGCTCACTTCTTTTTGCACGATGACAAGATGACCCCCCAGAAAATCTTCGGCCTGCTGATCGGCTTTGCCGGCGTGGTCGTCCTGATGAGCGAAGACATCACCAGCGGCGCACAGACCTCCATACTCGGGCAGGGGGCCGTGATCCTCGCCTCACTCTTCTATGCGGGTAGTGCCGTGTTCGCCCGCCGGGTCACCCGCCACATCGATGGTACGGTGCGCGGCGCCCTGCCGCTTGTTACTTCAGCAGTCTTCATGTGGGCGCTGGGTCCCCTGGCGGAACGGCCGTTTGAATTCCCCTCCCTGCCGCTCACCTGGACCGCCATCCTCTGGCTGGGAATCCTGGGCTCCGGACTGGCAGTCATCATGCTGTACTATCTCATCCATGAAATTGGACCGACACGCACGTCAATGGTGACCTACCTGTTCCCGGTCGGCGGGGTGATCCTGGGCGTGGTCTTTCTGAACGAGCACCTCTCCTGGCAGCTGGTGGCCGGTACAGTACTCATCATTCTGAGTCTGGTGGTGGTAAACTGGAAAACAGGTAAAAACACATGAATGATTTTCGCTCCGGATATATCGCCATCATCGGCCGGCCAAACGTCGGCAAATCCACGCTGGTCAATGCCCTGCTCGGGCAGAAGGTGGCCGCTGTCTCGCCCAAGCCGCAGACCACGCGCCGGCGCCAGCTGGGCATCCTGACCACCGATAACTACCAGCTCGTCTTCGTCGATACGCCAGGCATTCACAGCCCGCGTCACAAGCTGGGACAGTTCCTCAACCAGGAGGCCCAGGAATCGCTCGAAGGCGTGGATGCGATCCTGTGGCTGGTGGATGTCTCATCCAGGCCGACCGAAGAGGACAAACAGATCGGTTCCCTGATCAATAGCACCCCGCGCCGTATCCCACTGGTACTGGCTGCCAACAAGATCGACCTGGTCCTCCCCGAGATGCTCGAGGAGCGTGTCGAGGCGTTTAAAGCAACGGTGAGGAAGGATGCACACGTGGTCCGCATCTCCGCTGCACAAGACCAGAACCTGGGCGAATTGACCGAGCTGCTCGTCTCCCTCAGCCCCTTCCGCGAGCCGGAGTTCGATGAAGAGCAGGTCACCGACTCATACGAGCGTGATATCGCCGCCGACCTGATCCGCGAAGCCTGCCTGTTGAACCTGCGCGACGAAGTGCCGCACGGAGTCGGCGTGCGCGTGGACGAGTTCGCCGAGCGCGAGAACGGCATGCTCTATATCGCCGCCACGGTTTTTGTGGAACGCAATTCGCAAAAGGGGATCCTGATCGGCGAGGGCGGGAAGATGATGAAGACCATCGGCTCGCAGGCCCGCAAGGAGATCGAAGAAATGGGCGGCCGGCCGGTCTATCTCGAACTGCGCGTCAAAGTCCTCAAGGACTGGCGCAACGACGAGAACGCCATGATGCGGCTGGGGTATAAGATCAAGAACAAGAAAAGAAGATAGTGTCATTACCCCGGCGCTCACAGCCGGGGTTGCAGGGAGCGACTGTAAGGAGCGACGAACAATGACGGGAAGTAACTCATGACCCTATGGCTCATCCTTGCACTCCTCTTCACCGGGCTGGAAGTAGTGGCCCTGCGAAGAAACCTGCCGCAACTGGAAACCATTGCCAAGCCGGCCGTAATGGTCTGCCTGTTCCTCTGGCTGTTCACCACGGCTGGCCTGCAGGGACATTTGCTCTGGTTCGGGGTGGGCATCCTTTTTTCCCTGGCGGGCGATGTCCTGCTGATGATCTCGCTAGACCGGTTGTTCGTACCCGGGCTGATCCTGTTCCTGCTGGCCCACATCAGTTACCTGGCCGGCTTCCAGGAGCAGCTGCTCAACCCTACCGGCTGGTCATTCATTCTCTTGTTCTTTATTTTTCTGAATGGATACCGTCTGCTCAGGCGTATTGCCGGGGCGATGCGGGCCGGGGGACATGACAGGTTGGTCATGCCCGTGATCGCCTACGGCCTGGTCATATCGCTCATGCTCTATGCCGCCCTGTCCACGATCTTCGACCCGGACTGGGGCACGGGCGCGGCCTTCCTGGTCAGCGCCGGCGCCTTCCTGTTCTATCTCTCAGATTTGATCCTGGCCTGGGATAAGTTCGTCTCCCCCTTTCAAAACAGCCGCATTTACAACATGCTGGCCTATCACCTCG
>DATAKV010000442.1:0-1597 GCA_036261375.1 Anaerolineales bacterium | reverse complement strand
ACCCGCCGCGTGACTGAGATTACCCTGAAACTGGCTTCCGCCCTCGGGGTGGCTGAAACCGATATGATCCACATCCGGCGCGGCGCGATCCTCCACGATATTGGCAAGGTGGCCATCCCCGATCAGATCCTGTTCAAACGTGGACCCCTGGGCGATGAAGAATGGCAGATCATGCGCCAGCATCCGGAAATTGCCGTCCAGCTGCTGTCTCCGGTAAGTTACCTGGCGCCGGCACTCGATATTCCGCACTGGCACCATGAAAAATGGGATGGCACCGGCTACCCCGACAAACTCGATGGGGAGCGGATCCCCTTCTTCGCCCGACTGTTCGCGTTCGCCGATGTCTACGATGCGCTAACATCCGACCGGCCCTATCGCCCAGCCTGGCGGAAACAGGAAGCGCTTCAATACATTAACGAACAATCCGGGCATCATTTCGATCCCCGGATTACACCAACCTTCATGGAACTGGTGCGAACGAGAGTGATCTAGGATCAGAATCGGTATTTTCACCCAAACATCACTTGACCCCCCTTCGAAAGTGAATTAAAATCCCTGACTGCCAATATGCCCTCGTAGCTCAGTGGATTAGAGCGCTTGCTTGCGGAGCAATAGGTCGCGTGTTCGAGTCGCGCCGAGGGCGCCTTACCGGGAGCGGAGATACCGCTCCTTTTTCATTCCCGGATGGATATGTCAATTCCAAGACCACAAATCCTTTTGACAAATGACGATGGCATCCTTTCACCCGGCCTCTGGGCTGCCGCCGCCGCTCTCTCCAGGCTCGGGTTTGTTACTGTGACCGCGCCGCGTGACCAGGCATCTGGCATGGGACGAAGCCTCCCCAACACCTCGGATGGGATCATCACCGAGAAACAGGTCGAGGTTAACGGTCAAAGCTGGACGGTGTACTCGGTGGGCGGAAGCCCGGCCCAGACGGTCCTGTATGGCGTCCTGGAGGTAATGAAGCGCAAGCCGGACCTTGTGGTATCGGGTATCAACTATGGCGAGAATGTCGGGTCGGGCGTGACCATCTCAGGGACAGTGGGAGCGGCCATGGAGGGTGCCTCGCTGGGGATTCCCTCGATTGCCGTCTCGCTCGAAGCGGAACCGAAATATCACCTGTCCTATTCTGATGAGATCAGTTTCCTTGTGGCGGCTGAGTTCACACAGCTGTTTGCCGAAATGCTTCTGCAAAAGCAGTTCCCTTACGATGTGGACCTGTTGAAAGTGGATATCCCTTCGGACGCAACCGTCGACACTCCCTGGGAGCTGACCCGCATCTCACGCCAGCGCTATTATGAGCCGCTGGCCCCCGATCGGCCGTCGTGGGGGGAGCCGGGGCTGGTCGCCTATCGCGAAGCAGGCCGCCTGGAGGATGAGCCGGAAGGTACGGATGTGCACGCACTGCGGCGCAAGCGCATTGTCTCCGTGACGCCCCTAAGCCTGGACCTGTCTTCCCGGGTGGACCTGACTGAGCTTGATAAGCTGATGAGAACTTAAATACGAAAGACCCCGGCGGATATGCCGGGGTCTTTGAATGCTCGTCGAATTAATTGAAATGGGGGCTGAAGCGTGCCACCAGTTTTTCCTTGGGCAG
>DATAKV010000378.1:0-4842 GCA_036261375.1 Anaerolineales bacterium | reverse complement strand
AATCGCTGCGTGAGCGCCACCCCGAGTATCCGCAGGAAGCCTTCGACAAAGCCCACGCGACCCCGCTCCAGGCACCGGTTGTCATCGCGGTCGGAGTGGATAAACCTAGTGAGTCCAAAGTCCTGGAGATCGAAAACATTTCTGCAGTCGCGGCAGCCACTCAAAACCTGCTGCTTGCCGCCCACGCCCTGGGATTGGGGGCCAAGTGGCGTACCGGCGAATGGGCGCTCGATGCAAAGGTAAAGCGGTTTTTAGGGTTTCAACCCGATCAACATATTATTGGATTTATTTATATTGGCTATCCTGAGGCAGCGATTGAGTATCCGCCTCGACCCTCGTTTGAAGAGAGGACAACCTGGATGGAGTAATTCCGTGGCGCAGCTGGCATTCGATAGAAAAAAGAGCGGTGAGCTAAATACTCACCGCTCTTTTTTGACATCCACTCATGGGTTGGTTCAGTTACCTGCCCATTTCCTCTAGCACTTCGAGCATGAGGTCCGGACGGTCGGTGATGATGCCATCCACGCCCCATTCGATGTATTGTCTCATCAGTTCTGGATCGTTCACGGTCCATGGCTCGACGGCGATATTTTTGGCATGGGCCTCGCGGATGAAGCGCTGGGTCATAATGGGGATGTTCATCGAATCCTGCGGGTCATAGGGAGGCTGGATGGCTTCATATGCCGGGATGATCAATCCACTCAGGAAAACTTTGCCGAGCAGGACGAACGCTGTTACTTCACCGCGCGAGGCCGAGGTGGCCACTTCGGGACATGTGGCTCGGAAACTCTGCATCGCTTCATCGTGAAAGGAGGCCACCAGCACTTTATCCTGCATGTTGTACTTGCGGATCAGGTCACACAGGGGTTTGTCGATCGGGTTGCCGGTGAGCTTGATCTCGATGACGTAACGCATTTGCGGGAAGGTCTCGAAAAGCTCGTCCAGCACAGGGACCTGAATTCCCTGCCCGCGAAACGGGAAGGTGACGCCCTCGTCGTTAGACCAGCCGTACGCCGCGTCGAGGTGCTTGAGCTCCTCCAGGGTCAGGTCTTCGATCAAGCCGGTTCCGTCGGTGGTGCGGTCTACTTCCTCGTCGTGCATCAATACGATGTGTCCGTCCTTCGTGATGTGGGCATCCATTTCCAGCACATCCACACCGATGCCGACTGCCTGCTCGAAGGCGTACATCGTATCACCCGGCCAGACCCCGTCCCCGCCCTGGTGGGCGATCACCAGCGGTCGATTCACACCGCGATAGTAGGCGCTATCCTGTGCACCGGGCAGGAAGAAAAGGAGCAGGATAAATCCAGCAAGCAGGGCCACGAGAAGGATGCGGACGGGACGAGGTTTCATCTGGATCTCCGGATGGGAAGTGAGCCAATTTTAACCGATGGCTCGTGTAATTGACATTCGCCGGTTGTTCACGTATAAATAATAAAATTATCTATGGAGGCGAACATGTATGCATCGATACTGCTGGAAGAGGCCGGCCCGAATACGGAATTAGGCTGGCTGTTGTACCTGTTCCTGGGATTTTTTCTGCTGATGGTCATCGTGGGATGGTGGGTCAGTCGTCGAAACGGGACCGTACTCGAGGTTCCGCAGGAGATGCATGTTCTTCATCACGAGACGTTCGCCGCGCCGGATGATCTTGTCTCTCTCGAGGGGATCGGTCCCAAAGTGGCCAGGATTCTCAACGAGGCCGGGATCACAACGTTCGCAGCCCTGGCGGACACCAAAGCTGAGGATGTTCAACGGATCCTGAGCGCGGCAGGCCTGCAAATGATGAATCCTGAAGGCTGGATCGAGCAGGCCCGGCTCGCAGCCAGCGGCGACCAGGCGGGCCTGGAAAAATTGCAGAGCGAGCTCAAGGGCGGCCGGAGGAAATAACAACCATCGAAGAGACCTGATCCGAGATCAGGTCTCTCTCTTATTAACTGATGTTACGCAATCTAAGCAACTTACACTATAGGGATTACCCGAAATTAAGGGTGCGGGCGTTCGCCCGCACCCTTAATTTCGGACCTCTTCAAGATATTCTGCGTAAGGTGAGTTTTTAAAAACGCAGGTATCTGGCAATTGCCATCAACAGAAGAGCCAGCAAGAGTGAATAAGTGTTCACAGGCACCACCCAGCCCTGCTGCTTTTGAATGGCTGCCAGTTTCATAGACTGCTCGGAGGTCGGCCTGCCCTGGATCTGTGCGCCCAGGCGGCCCATTGCCTTGTTGTTATTCCCGTTCATGATTCCTGTCACCAACCCGATTAGTGCAAATAAGGCGCCTATACCGAATCCGATCCCCGGGCCCGATGATTGCCAGGCAGATGTGAACCAGTTCGAGTCAATGCCGTAGAGAATAAAACCGGCTACAACAGACGAAATTGCGCTGTAGGTCATCATCGTGGAAAAGCGGGTCTTTCCCATAAGATGACTTGCAAACTGCTTACCGGCATCCCCTGTCGCCCGTAAGGTGGGAGCAATAAAGAAGTTCATGGCCAGGGCGCCTCCTACCCAGAATACGCCTGCGCCAATGTGGACCAATCGAAGAAGCCAGATCAGGTATGTCATAGGGTACTCCTTTTTATTATTAAATTCGAGGGCTATAACCCCAGATTCCATTGTCTGTTGCGCTGCCGGAGGGTCAAGTGAGGACAGCCGATGAGAATATGTATGACAATCTTCACTTGTTTGGTCTACACCCGTCCCTTATAGTGAGGTTCGACATCCCAATTCGTTGGGTGTCAAACTTTCCCAATAAGATAAAGAAAGGATCGTTTATGAAACGCAGTTTGTTTTTCGTTTCGTTGCTTGTTGCATTGAGCCTGGTGCTGTCTGCCTGTGGCACATCCACTGCAGCCAATCACCTCGACGCGGTCAAGGAAGCCGGTGTGATCAAGGTTGGCACGTCTGCAGATTATCCGCCGTTCGAGTCGGTGGATGAAAATGGCAACAAGGTCGGTTTCGATATAGAGCTGATGACCGAGATTGCCAGGCGGCTTGGTGTTGAGCTGGAATGGGTCGATATGCCTTTCGACAGCCTGATCGCCGCCGTTCAGGAAGGCAAGATCGATGCATCCATTTCTGCGTTCAACTACAGCGAAGAGCGTGACCAGATGATCGATTTCAGCGATGCCTATTACACATCGGAGGATGCGTTCACCGTGGCGGACGGATTCACCGGTACGATCGAACGACCGGAGGATGTTGCCAATTTCAAAGTCGGCGTGCAGACTGGCACCACCCAGGATGGCTGGCTGACCGACACGCTCGTCGCCGATGGCGCGCTGCCCGAAGAGAACCTGTTCCGCTATGACCGAGTCGACCAGGCAATGCTCGACCTGAAGAACGGACGCATCGAGGTCATGATGTCCGATTACGTGCCGGCTCAGGCGCTGGTGACACAGCTCGGTGGATTGAACATCGTCTATCACGGTGTGCTCTCGACCGGCCCCGTCAACATCGTCCTGCCCGAAGGCGATGCTGAGCTGCAGCAGGCCATCAATGACATCATCAAACAGCTGCAAGCTGAAGGGTTCATCGACGGCCTGGCTGTGAAGTATTTTGCCGAATAAATCACGATCCGCGCAGGGGCCAGTATACTGGCCCCTGCGTGTTCCCATCGAATGAGCAATCTCTTTAACTACATTGTGCAGGGAACTGCCATTACGATCGGTGTGACGCTGGTGGCGCTCCCGTTCGGTCTGATTCTCGGTTTGCTCATGGCGCTCGTCCACACCTATGGGGGAAAGATCTTCAACCGGATCGCCGCCGCTTACAGTTTATTGCTGCGCGGGGTGCCTCCAATTGTTCTTCTCTTTATTCTTTATTTCATTCTCTCCGGTTCGGTCAATCTGTCGCCTTTCTGGGCCGGGTCTCTTTCGCTGGGTGTTGTCAGCAGTGCCTACCAGATGGAGATCCTGCGCGGCGCGCTGCTGGCAGTCGGAGGTGGGCAGATGACTGCTGCACGCGCGGTGGGGATGAGCCGCCTGCAGGCGATCCAGTTCATCATCCTGCCCCAGGCGCTGCGGCTGGCGATCCCACCCTGGTCCAACGAGGCATCGATCGTTCTGAAAGACTCGTCCCTCGTCTACGCACTTGGTGTTCCGGAAATCCTGCGCCGCGCTCAACAGCTTTCTGCCACCACCCAGCAGCCATTCCTGGCCTATGGGGCAGCCGCTCTTATTTATTTCATTCTGGTCTTCGCCGTCAACCGCGGACTCGATTATCTGTCTGAACGGACAAAACTGCCCACGCACTCTTAATGGAGATACCATGACCCATCCCATCCTGGAAACCCGCAACCTGACCAAGATCTATGGTCAGAATGTGATCTTTAAAGATATTACTCTCGAAGTCAAAGAAGGCGAGACGATCGTGATCATTGGCCCCAGCGGGACAGGCAAAAGTACACTGCTTCGCTGCATTAACCTGCTTACCCCAAACGACGGCGGTCAGGTCTTCCTGGATGGCAGGGAGATCACAGCCAGGGGATACGACCAGGATGAAGTGCGCCAGCATATCGGCATGGTGTTCCAGAATTTCCTGTTATTCAACCATCTGACGGCATTCGACAATGTGATGATCGGACTGACAAAAGTGCGCAAGATGGCGAAGGACAGGGCGCGCGAGAAAGCGATGGAAGAGCTGAACCGCGTCGGACTCGCCGATCGGGCAGACCATTACCCCGGCCAGCTCTCCGGCGGACAGCAGCAGCGCGTAGCTATCGCTCGTGCCCTGGCCATGGATCCGCGGGTAATGCTGTTTGACGAGCCCACTTCCGCCCTCGACCCGGAATTGATCGGCGAAGTGCTGGGTGTCATGGAGAAGCTTGCTCGTGACCGCAT
>DATAKV010000373.1:0-9442 GCA_036261375.1 Anaerolineales bacterium | reverse complement strand
TGCTGGCCGGTCCAGGACATGAAGAAGAAGGTCATGCCGGTCAGGATTGCGCCCAGCACATACAGGGCCACCACGATCAGGATCAGGCGGAACAGGCCCTCGATGCGCTGGTCGTTGCTCAGGGCAGTAAGGTCTGCCGATTGTTCGAAACCGTTCCAGGTATAGGCGTTGTAGATCAGGCGGCGGGAGAGACTCAGCGAGGAGGGATCCTCCGTCGCCAGCCAGCAAGCGGAGGCAGAGTTCCCGGTCTGCGGCACTGCTTCGCCGCCAAAGGATGCGGCCGACTGGCTTCCCAGCGGTACGAGGAAGCAGTCGGTGGCCTGGCCCATCAGCTCGGGCGTGATCACCTGGGTCCAGGTGGAGACGACGATCACCACGAGCACGATCAGCAGCATGTACCAGAAGCGGCGGAAGTAGCCGCCCAGGCGCGCAAGAGTCTCGCCCAGGTTCTTGGGCTTGAGGGTTTCCTGCCGGAAGAGGTCACGGTTCATCATAGGGCACCTTCCTTTTCATGTGCCACGATCTGTGAGTTGTATATCTCGGCGTAGATGGGGCTGTCTTCCATAAGGTCCTGATGTTTGCCTTCGGCCACGATCTCACCTTTTTCGAGGACGAGGATCTTATCGGCGTTCATGACGGTGCTGATGCGCTGGGCGATGACAAAAGAGGTGCGGCCCTTCATCAATACGTCGAGCGCCTTCTGCAGCTGGGCTTCGGTGTTGAGGTCCACGCTGGAGGTGGAATCGTCGAGGATCAGGATGCGCGGGTTGAGCAGCAAAGCGCGGGCGATGGCAACGCGCTGTTTCTGTCCGCCGGAGAGGGTGGTGCCGCGCTCGCCAACGTGGGTGTCGTATTTGTCGGGGAAGGACAGGATGAAGTCATGGGCCTGGGCGGCTTTGGCAGCGGCTTCGATCTCCGCCTGCGAGGCGTCCGGTTTGCCGAAGGCGATATTCTCGCGGATCGTGCCGCTGAAGAGCGTGGTTTCCTGCAGAACGATGCCGATCTGCGAGCGGAGCGATTCCAGCTTCACGTCGCGCAGGTCGTGGCCGTCGATCGTGATGCGGCCCTCGCTGGGGTCATAGAAGCGAGGCAGCAGGTTGATGATCGTGGTCTTGCCGGAACCGGTCGCGCCGAGCAGGGCAATGGTCTGGCCGGGGTCGGCGGTGAAGGAAACGTTCCTGAGCACCGGCTCGCCTCCGCCGAAATAGCGGAAAGTCACATCTTCGAACTTCACGGTGCCGGTCACATCGGGCAGCGTGATCGCATCCGGCCGGTCGGTGATATCGTTCCTGGCATCCAGGATCTCGAAGACGCGCTCGGCCGAGGCGGAGGCCTGTCCGAGCTGGGTGATGATGAACCCGAACTGGGCAATGGGAAAGAACAGGTAGATCAGGTAGAGCGAAAACTCCTGCCACTCGCCGAGGGTGAGCAAGCCGAGAACGATCTGCTTCCCGCCTACATACATGATGGCGGCCTGTCCCAAGTTGGCGATCATGAACACCAGCGGGAACAGGAAGGTGAACAGGCGCGCCACGCTGATCGCCTGGTTCATCGTATCGTCGGCGGCGGCGCGGAACTTCGCCTGCTGCTCCTTTTCGCGCGTAAACGCCTTAATGACCTTTACGCCTGCCAGGTTTTCCTGCAGGATGGTGTTGAGGGTCGAGAGCTTCTGCTGCACCTTGGCAAACAGCGGCTGGCTGACCGTACCGAAGATCATAAACAGCACCAGCGCCACCGGCAGGATCGGCATGGCCGTCCAGGCGAGCGTGGCGTTGGTGGAGAACAGGATGATGATCGTACCGGTCAGCAGGATGACCGCGCCCACCAGTTGAAGAAGACCCTGCCCGATGAACAGGCGGACCTTCTCCACATCGTCGGTGGCGCGGATCATGAGCTGGCCGGTCTGGTTGCGGTCGTGGTAGGAAAAGGAGAGCGTCTGGATCTTGGCATACAGCTCATTGCGAAAGTCATACGCCACCGACTGCGAGTTCTTTTCCGCCCAGTACGCCTGCAGGAAGGCGAAGAGACCTCGTATGGAAGCAAAGACGATGATGAGGATCAGCGCAGTGATGAGCGTCTGTGGGGCATTCGCCAGTTCCGCTTCGAGCTGCAGGCGGAGCTGGTCGGCGGTCATGGAGGCGTCGCGGCCCGTGGATTCGAGTATGCGCGGCAGCGCAGCGCCAAGCATCGTCTCGGGAATCGTATCGAGGGCACCCAGCACCTGGTTCGCCACGTACCCGCTCGTGACCGCGTCGATCACGTTGCGGATCATGCGCGGCACCGCCAGCATGGAAAGGGTGGCAATGATCAGGAAGACGTAGGGCAGCAGGGCCTGGCGTCCATAGCGCGTCAGATAGCGGATGGCGCGGCCAATGCCTTTGAAGGAGGGACGCGGCGGGCGGGCGCGGGTTTGGGAACGGGGGAGAGTGGCTTGCATGGATCGGATACCTTTTATAGTTGAAGTTGTGTATCGAGTGTAGGAATGGCTTGTGAATTGGGTGTGAAGTATACAGGGAGAAAGGGAAACAGGTACACAGGCATCTGTTTACATGCCTACTTGTTTACTTGTCTACCTTTTTCTCCCGCTCCTCGGCAGCATTCGTTAGGATTCGCAGTGCCTCACCGACCTTGGAGCGCTCCTCGGCGCTCAAGCCCTGCACGATGGACTCCAGCCAGCGGAAGCGCTCATGGATGCTTTTTTCGATCAACTGGCGCCCTTTGCTGGTGAGCGTTACCTGCTTGGCGCGGCGATCGTGCGGATCTTCGGCCCGCTCGAGCATCCCGGCCTGGACGAGTTTGTCCACCAGCTGGCTGGCGGCCGGGGCCGTGATCTCCATGTGCTCACTCAGGTTCGAAATCCCGCACTGCTTCTTGTAGTAGACGTGCATCAACAGGAAGAACTGCGCCATCGAAAACCCGATCGCTTTGACGAAGCGGGATTGATCCTGCATGGAACGGTGGGAGGTGACATCCATCCACTGACGTAGAGATTGGGAGAGCTGTCGAGAATCGGTCATAATTAAGCATCCTTTTTAGTTAAGAAGACTTAACTTTATACGAAGGTTAAGTTTTCGTCAAGGGATGAATTTCTACCCATTTATTGTTCCTGCGTCACCCCGGTACCGCCAACGGAAAAGGGCACGAATCGTTTTGAAAATGTCAGCGGCAGCTTTGTCGTGGAGCGCGTGCCTGACCGGGCCACAAGCACTTCATCCGGCGGCGTCAGGGAGACGATCGTACTGCCTTGGTGAGATTGACAACAGAAGGGAAAATAATGTGTGTGGTCGGACATGTCCGATCGCTATTTCATTCCTGACTTTCAAGCGCATGCGCGATGGCCTGCTCCAGTGTAAACGACCGTCCCTCCTTCCACAGGGATGTAAACTTTTCCTCACCGAATTGCCTGCGCAGAGCACTGCGCCTGTTCTGATACTCCTCCTGGTCAGCCGGGTCGATCACCGAACCGATGGATGTGCGCAGCACGGCTGCGGCGCTCAACAGGCGGACAGCCTTTTCCGGCTGACCCTGCGAAAGGGCCAGGTCCGCCAGCCGCTCGAGACACCAGGCAATGCCGCCCTTGTCGCCGATCTCCTGCCTGACCTCCAGGCTTTCCCCCAGGTATGCCCTGGCGCGCTCCCAATCCCCTTCCCGGGTCGCCGCCCAGCCCAGTGTGCCCAGCGAAACGCCAACACCCCATTTGTTGCCAAGCTGCCGCCGGAGCTCCAGGCTTTCTTCCAGCAGCTGTTTCGCACGGGCTGTATCCCCCTGGCGGAGGGCGATCTCACCCAGGCCGGAGAGCTCAAAGCCAATGCTTCTTGTATCTCCCAGCTCGCGGGATAAGATCAACGCCTGTTCAAGGCGGATATTCGCCAGAGAATGATCGCCCGGGCGCAGGGCCGCCCATCCCAGGCTGATCAGCGCCCGCGCCGTTCCATGTTTATCCTCCAGGTTTTGCCAGATCGCCAGTGCTTCCTCCAGGTACTCCGAAGCCGTCTCAAAGTCGCCTGTCTCGGTGGCACAATTGCCAAGCTTGATGAGCATCGAGGCTGCACCCTGCCTGTCCTCAAGCATACGGTAGAGGGCAAGACTCTCCTCGGCAAATTCCACTGTTGAGGCATAGTCGCTTTGACGGTAGGCCAGCTCCGCAGCCCGCGATAGAAGTTTCGCGCGTGCAGGGGTTTGTCCCTGGGCAGCCTCCATGGACAGGACGGCAGAGAGACGCTCTCGTCCCTCACTGAAATATCCACGCACTTCCCAGAAATGTCCCAGCGCGCCGGCCAACCGCAGGCAGAGTTCCTGCGCGCCACCGGCGGACCTGCTCCACTCGAACGCGGCACGCAAATTGCCATGCTCCTGCTCCATCCGGTCCATCCAGCGGACCTGCTCCCTCTTCTCCAAATTGGCTTCCGCCTGCTCGGCGAGACCCAGAAAAAAGCCGGCATGACGGCGCCGGATCGTTTCCTCTTCACCACGGGCTCTCAACTGCTCCAGGCCGAACTCACGCAGCAGTTCCAGCATGACAAAACGCGGTTCGCCATTGGCATCCTCCACCTGGCGCAGCAGGCTTTTGTCCACCAGCGACCCTACAAGATCCAGATCTTCACCGGCAACCGCATCCACCCCGTCCAGTGTACAACCGCCCACAAAAACAGAAAGCCGGCGAAACAATGCTCGCTCGCTTTCCTCCAGCAGGTCATAGCTCCAGGCGATCGCGCCTCGCAGGGTCTGCTGGCGGGCCGGCAGGTCGCGTCCGCCGCCGGTCAGAAAATCCAGGCGCTGTTCGAGGCGGGCAAGCATGGCGCGCGGCGGCAGCAGCTTGATACGGGCTGCAGCCAGCTCGATGGCCAGCGGCAAACCATCCAGCCTGTGACAGATCTCGGCCACCGCCGGCGCGGTCTCGCCCGTGATCCGAAAATCGGCCTTGACCGCCCGGGCACGCTGGACGAACAGTTCGATGGCCGCATACCGGGCGAGGGCCTCCGGGGCCGGTAATTCCGTTAAGCTTGGCAGTGCCAGCGGAGGCACGGAATACTCCCTTTCACCTGTGACCCGCAGTGCCTCGCGGCTCGTGACCAGGACCCTTAATTTGCCGCACTCTCCCAGAAGCTCAGACACGAGAGGCGCGGCGGCAATGACCTGCTCGAAGTTATCCAGGACCAGCAGCAGGTTCTTGCTGCGCAAATAGTCCTTGAGACCCTCCAGGATGGACCGCCCCGGCGTTTCCGTCAATCCCAATGCCTGGGCAATAGTCGAAGCGACCAGACCCGGTTCCGTGATCGCTGCCAGCGCCACAAAAAACACACCCTGAAATCCCTTGAGCATCTCGGAGGCCACCTGCAATCCCAGGCGCGTCTTGCCGCTGCCGCCCGGACCGGTCAGGGTCAGGAGGCGGCTCTCGGAAAGCAGCTGTTTGACGTCCGCGACCTCCTTCGAGCGACCGATAAAACTGGTAAGCTGGCCCGGCAGATTGTTTGGGGAGGCGTTCAGCGACATCAACGGAGGAAACTCGGAAGGCAGACCCGCAATGACGAGCTGGTACAGGTGCTTGGGCTGCCGCAGATCCTTCAGGGTGTGCTCCCCCAGGTCGCGCAGCGTCACCCCTTCCGGCAGCTCATTCTCCACCAGGTCGTGCGTCCTCTGGGAGATGAGAACCTGACCGCCATGGGCCGCAGAGGCGATCCGGGCGGCGCGATGGACGTCGATGCCCACGTAATTCTCCGAAGCACTGATCTGCGGCTCGCCCGTATGCAGACCCATACGCACACGTACGTTGACGCCCCCCGTCCAGGCATGAGCCGCGAGGGCGCGCTGCGCCTGGACGGCAGCGTGTAACCCATCCAACGCACGGGGGAAGGCAATGAAGAAGCCGTCCCCCTGGTTGCCGACCACACTCCCATGATGCTTTTCACAAACCTGCTCCATGATCTGGCGATGTTCGGTGAGCAGGGTGGCGAATTGATCGCCAAGCTGCTGCAGCAAGCGTGTCGAGCCTTCTATATCGGTAAACAGGAATGTAACGGTTCCCAGGGGAAGAGCTGTCATTACAGAATTATAGTGTTGTTTGGATGAATATTTACAAAAAGAGACACCTTCTATCAATCCCCGGTCTTCAAGGACGTTGGCGATCGCTTGCTCCTTATTGCTTTCGACGAATGGTAGCTGCGAATAACCGATGAAGGGATGCAGAAGAGGAAATTCCGAGAGGATGGCTGGGCGTATCCGGCGATCCTCTCGGAAGGATTGGTCGTATAATGATGAAGAAGCCCGACAGGCTTTTTATGAGCCATATTTTTATCAGTTACAGTCATCGGGATACTGAGTACGCCCATGCCCTCGCAAACCACTTGCAGAGCATGGGCTTTGCCGTCTGGATCGACGACCGCCTTGACTACGGCTCGCAGTGGCCGAACGAAATCCAAAAACAGCTGGATTCCTGTGACGCTTTTATTGTCATCATGTCCACAAATGCGTTTGCCTCCGAATGGGTCCAGAGTGAATTGCAGCGGGCAAAGAGAAAGAGAAAACCCGTCTTTCCAGTACTGCTGGAAGGGGAAGGTCCCTGGCTATCCGTCGAATCGACCCAGTTTTACGATGTTCGCAATGGGGGCATGCCAAATGAAGAATTTTATACAGACTTAAAGCAGGCAATGTCCGCCAGCCGGACGAGTCCACCCCGGGAGTATGCCCCCACAATAAAGCCTGTCAAAAACAGCCAGCCAGGGGGGAGAAAAAATGTGGGATTGTTTGCAGCAGGTGGAATTGCAGCCATTTGCTTCTGCCTGTTAACAGGAGTTCTCTTGTTTCAACGAGTGGCTGACAGGGTATTATCTCCCTCTATTCCCACGGGAACGGACATCGTCACAGCCGGGTCAAACACAACATCGACTGCAGTGTTTCCATCGACCGCAATCTCTACCATCCCCACGGTAGCTACCCCCATGGTGCTGCCCGTTGAGCTGCCTGACGGTTCCGAGGTCCGGATGATCGACGTGGCGGCAAGGAACGAGTTTCACTATACTATCTTATCTGCGCAGCGCGAGAGTCTATCTCCGGACAAGGTCCTCTTACGTCTACGCATTCGTGCCTGGTCGCCTACTGGCTCCATGCCCGTGTGGAGCGAGTCCTTCCGCCTGGTGGCCGGGGATCTCAGGATCGCTCCAGTGAATATTATCAATCTGGTGGCCCTGCAAGATGAAACGGTAGAAACGGATGTGGAATTCGAAGTCGATGCCTCGCTTAAGGAAGCCATTCTGAGGATCGCTGTGGGCAACAGTACGGCTGACTGGGCAACCGAAGAGCTCCGACTTTTATTCCCTTGAACATAGTGCCAGTGATGCTTTCCGAATACTGTCCTGCGTAGTGTGACCTTCCCCAAACCGGCAGGGGGATGGTAATATGCATGAGCCATCATGCTCCCCGGTTGACATAATAAAACGACTGCATGTATTGCCAGACAGGGGAATTTTTTGGCACGGTACCAGGGTAGGGCGTATTTCAGGAACAGTCTTTCTGTGCAGTTCGTTTAATCCATGAATGGTCGAGAGGACATGCACAAAGTATTCATCAGTTATTCGCGCAGGGATATTGCCTTCGTCCGCCGGCTGGCCGGGGATCTGGAGAATGCCGGCTTTGAGGTCTGGTGGGATGTGTCTGATCTACGCGGCGGCGATGACTGGGTGCGCGTCATCCCGGAGGCGATCGAAGCGAGCGACCAGTTCATCGTGGTGCTGTCTCCCAACTCGGCCGTCTCGGAATGGGTGCGCAAGGAATACACGCAGGCTCTCTATCTACGCAAGCGGATCATCCCGGTCATGCTGGAGAAGACCGCCGTCCCTTTTGCTCTCAATACCATTAATTATCTCGATTTCACGTCCGAGGACGGGTATGCTGCCAGCCTCAACGCACTTTTGCGCGACCTCGGATATACAGGTGAGCCGGTCACACCCGCGAGCACGGCAGGGGGCACTTTTCGCCGGTACGCTGTCACCATCTCCATTGTGATCCTGGCCCTGCTGACGGTAGTGATTTTCGCCTCCAACCCCCCGGCGCCTCCCCTCTCCACTCCCACCACTGCGCCCTCGGAGACCGCGCTCATCCTCCCCACGGGGACGGAAACGGCCACCGGCACGCCAGAACCGAGCCCGACCAACAGCGCCACGGCCTCGATCACTGCCACGATCACCGAGACAATCACACCGCGTCCCACCTTTACCCCGTCGCCGACCCGGCCGGCCTTCGAGATCCTGATCTACTGTGTCAACTCGCTGTATGCCAATACGATCAACGTCCGCTCGGGGCCGGGGACGATTTATGCGCCGATCGGCGATCCGTTACAGGTGGGAAAATGCCTGGCCTTCCGCGGCCGCAACGACGAGGGGACCTGGCTGTTGATCGCGCCCAACCAGACCGACCTTTCCCTCTCTCAATATGAAGGCGGCTGGATCTACCGCGAGCTGCTCGGCCTGGGGGCCGAAGGACCGATCGACCTGCCGGCCGTCACGCTCACCCCGACGCCCACACCCAGCGACACGCCCACCATTACCCCGACCTTTACGCCAACCGATACCCCCACCCTGACGCCGACCCACACACCCACCGAAACTCCCCTGCCGCCTCCCACAGATACGCCAGACTCGTAGGGTTATGTCGAAGTCATTCAACCGCATCCAGCCCGATCAGGCGGTCGCCATCTGCACCCGCGAACAGGCGCAGCAGCTTGCCGACTATGATCACCACGTGGTGCAGGTCGATGGCCGGGACGGGGTGATACTCACCTACGCGTGGATGCCGGTCGAGGAGCACAGCGGTCCCTTCGTTCTGACAGTGGTGTTCCGCCACGTGCACGGACACCCGCCCGCGCCCGCCGCGATCCAGTCCATCGTAGACGGGCTGCGCTTCCAGGTCCGCGGCCAGCCGCGCTAACATTGCAGTTTTCCCGGACGGGTGGTTTCTTAATGACAGACAACTTCAATTAAGCTATGATTGAGCTATTCATTCCTGCCAGGGAGGTATGTCATGAAACGAGCGCTCCCCATTATTCCTCTTGTTCTTTTTATTCTTTTTGTTAACGCGTGTGGTATACCCCCGGATCAGTTAGCAACCATCGTAAACCAGACATTGATCGCCACATCATGGACTCCAACCATCAGTCCCACGGCATACTATATCAGCCCCGAGATCGTGAAATTACTGAACTCGACACTGCCTGAAGATGGTATGCTGCAAAAGGTGAATGAGCTTGAAGATACCATCGGTGCGAAGTATCAGGTGGTTGATGTGAAGTATAGAGTAGAAAAGAATGGAAACGCAGTACTGGAAGTTGTTGTGCACTGCCATTGCGCTGCAAACGTAAAATGTTGCAGCCCGGAACGGATGTTCGCGAAAATTATGCGGAGTATGGAGGTCTATCGAGATTCCCTTATGTTTTATATAACTATGCCAA
>DATAKV010000567.1:0-10488 GCA_036261375.1 Anaerolineales bacterium | reverse complement strand
GTTTCGATATCGTAATAACCGACGATGGACCCATTTTGCGAACCATAGATTGTAAACACAAATCGGGGTTTGTACGGTGACCAGACGAAATGGCCCGCGTAGGTGCCATCCATGGTGTACTGCACACGCTCTCTTGGATCCTCCATGCTCACGACTCCCACACTGACTGTTGGCTCCTCCGCCTCGCTGCCGCTTGACTGGGTGAAGGCGAGAAAATCTTCATCGGGAGAAAAGCTGAAGTCATAGTGGCGGTCGGAATCGGGCAGCAGGATCTTCCACTCACCCGAGCGGATATCGATCGTGGCCAGCGCGGTGACCAGGTACAGGCCGCCCGGCGCGCCGCCGCTGACAGGCGCCGGGGCAAAGTACAAAGTCCGGCCGCTGCGCGACCATTTGATCGGATAGACCGTGCTGCACTCCTCGAACAATGTGCATGGCAGGGTCCAGTAACGCAGCGGATCGTCGTTATTGACCACGCGCAGCTTATCCGGGTCGCGGTAGGCGGTCCAGCGTCCGTTGGGGGAGAAAAGCGAATCCTGGAAGCGCTCGCTCAACGCGCCGACGGAGTCGCTTGTGGGTGTGGACAGGGGTGTAAAGGCCGGCACCGGCGTGAAAGTGGGCAATTCGGTGGCGGTTGGCAGGCCGGTCGGCTGAGGGGATGGCGTCCAGGTGGGCGGCAAAGTCGCCGGCGCTGCTGTGGGCTGCGGCGAGACGCTCGGTCCACAGGCCGGGAGCAGGACCAGCAACAGCACGATCGAAATGATTTTCTGCAGGAAGGTCATGTTAGAACCTGTCGTTGCGATCAAATGTGGATGCGATCCATGCCTGGACGTCATGGCTGGATGTGTCCCTCTTCGCCATTGACGCCAGCAGGAACGCATCGGGGATCTTGGCGGTCATTGGATTAAGTATAGCACCGCCAAAGCAGAAACGATCTGGCTTTCATGCTTGGATATCTGCATAGATCTCGAGGATATTCCCCTCCGGATCCTGGAAGAACAACGTGCGATGTCCGTAGCTCCAGTCTCGCGGCGGCTCCAAGATCTCGACTTGTTTCTCCCGCAGTTCGCGGTGGCACGGCTCGACCTGGTCCGCGGCAACCTGGAAGGCAAGTTGCACTCCTGCTGTGCGGGCCAGCTTTTCTCCATCATACGCACGTCCGCGCGGACGAAGAGTGAGCAGGCTGGCTCCAACGTTCATCTCCACCCAATTCTCCAGCTCGCGGTGGATGGGAAAGCCGAGGAGGCTGTGATAGAAGTACTTCATGGCCTCCATATCTTCACACAGCAGGATCACATAATCGAGATTGCGAATGCTGGATAGCATGCTGTTCCTCACATTCAATTACTGTTAATAGGTTTCGATCCAACTCACTGTACTTAAATCATGGGCAGCTGACGACCCTACAGTTCATTTTCTCCTGCCAATATAAAGGATATGTCGTGAGGCTCCAATGATTGTTCTTTCAGTGCTTATCTCATAGAACAGATCAAGCCACATTTGTCGCTGCTTTCCTTGAAGCCTGTTATAGCTGTCGTCTTCTGCCGAGATTGCCGGTTCCACAGCCGCGATTGTGATGGTGTCGAATCCGTTTTCTTCATGCAACGGTGCAATCTCTGGGCTCGTTACAAAGTATCCACGAAACCCCTCTCGTTGAGCACTATCGGGTCGCCTGCCTCTCTCCAGATGAGACCGTACTCTGGCCTGATCCTCGATCCAGCCAGGAATATCCTTTAGTAAATCGCTCAGTACACCATAGCGACTGATGAATGAGGAGAATAACAGGCCACCCTGTCGTAACCGGTCGTATGCCTCCTTTAATGCCTTTATTCGATCAGCCTTTTCCACAAGATGATAAAGAGGGCCCATGAGGAGAACAGCGTCAAACCCCGTTTCTTTTACTTCATTGAGATTACGCGCATCCGCGACAATGAACTTGACCTGCTTTTCCATTCCCCTGTCGATAATGATTTTCCTGCATTGGTCCAGGAGCGTTTCCGACATGTCTACAGCTGTAATGGAATAACCCAGCATAGCTAATGCTGTTGTGTATCGTCCTGTGGCCGCTCCGATTTCCAGGATCGATGCTTGCGCAGGCAGATACTCCATCAAATAACGCCAGGTAAGATCAAACTCGAGCTGATGCCGCTCCAGACGTAAATGTTCTCTTTCCGGGTCGCTGTTGTAGTAAGTTGCTATATCGCGAACATCATCGCTCATATTATTTTCCTTATGCCAGTATCAGAAAATTAATGATCCCTGAATGGATGTTTCTGAAGGGTCTGTTCATGCTCCTGTTTTCTTCGCTCGCCCCAGGCCGGTGAAAGCTTTGTCAATAGATTCTGCTGATATGCAAACAAGACCCGCCGGACATCCTGCCCCGGGATGCGATGATGCAGTTCATGTTTCACAGCGAGTCCGAAAGTGATCCACCGGAATGTGTAATAGAGAAGCTCGTCGATGTCAGGAGTGGTATGGCGCTCTAACTCCTGCCCGCGCTCGACGATGACATAGTGATATCCATTCGAATCCACCTCGATGTGCGGCCGCCCGCTCTGCTCGGAATGGCCAAAGGTTGGAAGTGTCTCCACAGGCGCATCGATGACGGCTGTCAGATTCTTCACTCTGGATTCGATCTCTGACAAAGTAAGAGTCATGTTATACAGGATTCTACTCACTGAAAACTGCTTACCGAACAATGTTACTGTGCCGTATTCCCGCCATCCACCAATAACAAGTGACCTGTCATAAAAGACGAATCGTCCGAAGCCAGGAACAACACCGCCCTGGCGATCTCCTCCGGCCTGCCAAAGCGTCCCATGGGGATGTACTCACTTGACTCTTTCATCGCCTGCTCCAGGCTGACCGGGTCGGATGCTTCGAAATAGCCTTTTTCCAGCCAGCGGTCCACGAGCGTGTCGCCGGGGCAAACCGCGTTGACCCGGATGTTGTCGCGGGCGAAGTCGATAGCCATGGCCTTGGTCATCATGCCGATCGCACCCTTGCTGACGATATAGGGAAAGGCGTCCCTGCCGGCCACCACCGACCAGTCGGAGCCGTTGTTCACGATCACACCCCCTCCCTGCCGCTTCATGACCGGGATCACTAGCTTCGACATCTGCCAGACGGTGGTGACATTGATGGCGAGAGTCTGGTCCCAGACCGCGTCTGTAGTCGTCTCGGCGGTCCCGCTGGTGACGATGCCGGCATTGTTAAACAGGATGTCGATGCGGCCGAATTCGGCCAGGGTCCGCTCGACGACGCGGGAACAGGCTCCGGCTTCGCAGTGATCGGCCTGGACGAACAATCCGCGTCCCCCTCGCTCCCGGATCTCTTCTACCGTGCGCTCGCCCAGCGCGGCACGACGTCCGGTGATGACCACCTGCGCCCCTTCATCGGCGAACAGCAGCGCAGTCGCCTTGCCGATCCCCGACGTGGCACCTGTGATGATCGCAACCTTGTCCGATAATTTACCCATGTGATTCTCCCAAACGGACGAGAGGACCCCGTCCCTACTTGACAATGGTATTATATTCGCAATAACATCATGGACATGACCTCAAACCACACAATCAAAGCCGTTTTCTTCGACCTGGATGGGACGCTCCGTCACAGCGTCCCGGCGGGCGGTGATGTTTTCACCGATTACATCCGGACCCTGGGTATGCGTATCAATGATGAGGACCGTATCCGAGCCATGCGCTGGGAGCACCTCTACTGGGCCAGCTCAGCTGACCTGCGTGATGACCTGGTGGCCCATTCCGCCGACACCGAAAATTTCTGGATCGAGTACAGCCGCCGCCGCCTGATCGCATTGGGTATTTCCCCGGCCATCGCTCGCGAGTATGCCGCAAGGGTATCGGCTCACATGGGCTCGGAATACAAACCCGAGAGCATCGTCCCGGACGAAGTGCGAAACTCCCTGGCTCAATTGAAGCAAAATGGCTACCGGATGGCGGTCCTTTCGAACCGCGACAGGCCTTTCCAGGAAACATTGGAAACACACGCGATCCATGAATTCTTCGAATTCTCCCTGGCCGGCGGGGAAGTGAATTCGTTCAAGCCGGAGCCGGGATTGTTTGAGCACGCCCTCCAGCGCGTCGGCCTGACCGGGCAGGAGGCCGTCTATGTCGGCGATAATTACTTTGCGGATGTGGTTGGCGCGCGCCGCGCCGGACTGACCCCCGTCCTATTCGACCCGGATGAGATCTTCCCTGAAGCCGATTGCATTGTCATCAAATCGTTCGACGAGTTGAATTCGGCCATCAAAGATATATAATGTTTTTAAATTTGCTCTAGCCGCCCGTAGCACTGTTTCACGGAAAGGAACACACTATGGCATGGGAACGCAGGATCATGCGGACGGTTCGCGTCCGCAACGACAACAAGCCCGGCATCCTCGCCAACCTGATGGCTGCGATCGCGGCCATGAGCGCCAGCGTCGGAAGCATTGACCTGATCAACGAGACGGCTCATTCCGTGGTGCGTGACATCACTGTCTATGCGGAGGATGCCGAGCACATGGATAAAGTCATCGAGGCAATGCGCGCCAACCCGGGTACGCGGGTCATCGAGGTGCGCGACGAAGTGCTGGCTCTGCATGCCAAAGGCAAGATCGCCATCCGCTCGCGTTTCCCCATTGATTCGATCGCCACACTGCGCCGGGTCTATACACCCGGCGTGGCGGAGGTCTGCCTGAAGATCGCCGACGATCCGGCGCTGGCCCGGCTGTATACCAGCGTCAGTCACTTTGTGGCCATCGTCACCGATGGAACGGCCGTGCTGGGGCTGGGCGACATCGGGCCTCTTGCCAGCATGCCGGTCATGGAAGGCAAGGCCATGCTGATGGAAACGCTGGTCGGGCTGTCGGGCATGCCGATCCTGTTGAACACGCACGATCCGGATGAGATCGTCCAGGCGGTGGCAGCGATCTCGCCGACCTTTGCCGCGATCCAGCTCGAGGATATCTCTGCGCCGCGCTGTTTCGAGATTGAAGAGCGCCTGCAGGCCATGCTCGACATCCCGGTCATGCACGACGACCAGCATGGGACCGCCGTGGTCAGCACCGCCGCCCTGATGGTCGCCTCCAACCGCACAGGTGTGGACATCGGCAGGGCGGTCATCGGCCAGATCGGCCTGGGCGCGGCCGGGAACGCGATCGGCAGGATGATCATGCGCCTGACCGGCAATACCGTCCTGGGCGCGGATCGGAATGAGGAGGCGCTCGAACGCTTCAGCCGCGATGGCGGCCGGAAATCCACGCTGCAGGAGATCATGTCGGAGTGCGATATTGTCCTGGCGACGACCGGGACACCCAATCTGATCAAGCCGGAGATGATCCGCAAGGGACAGATGATCTTTGCCCTCTCCAACCCGAATGCCGAGATCGACCCGGAGGTGGCGCTGGCACACGGAGCCGCCTTTGCCGCCGATGGCAAATCGGTCAACAATGTATTGGGCTTCCCCGGTATTTTCCGGGGTGCCGTGGACGCCAATGCGCCGCGCATCACAAACGAAATGCTGCTGGCCGCCGTGGAAGTGCTTGTGCGCATGACCCCCGCTGGCGAGCTCATGCCCAACCCGCTCGACAAAAAGGTCCATCTCGAGGTGGCGCGCGCCGTTGCGCAGACGGCGATGAAGCAGGGCATCGCCCGCGCCGATTTCGTCCATTATGTGGATGCATAAAAACGTAGGGTCGGGCAGCTGCCCGACCCTACGGTTTTATTTTTGTATTTTTTACACGGTTTCGTGAATTAATTCTTTCAGCGTCGTTGCCAGTCGTGTTACCCCTTCGCGTATGATCCCGGGTGCGGAGTAGGAGAAGTTGATCCGCATCGTGTTCTTCCCGCCGCCTCTGGGATGGAAGGCTTCGCCCGGGACAAAGGCAACCTTCCGGTCGATAGCGCGCTTGAGTACCTCGGCCGAGTCCATGCCTTCGGGCAGGACCCCCCACAGGAACATGCCGCCCTGGGGTTTGCTCCAGGTTACTTCGGGCGGGAACAGCTCATCCATCATCTCGAACATCACATCCCGGCGCTCCTTGTAGGTGGCACGGATCAGCTTGACGTGCTCGTCGATGAACCCGCCCTTGCCTACTTCGTAAGCGACATACTGGTTGAAGGATGCGGTGTGCAGGTCGGCCGCTTGCTTGGTTGTCACCAGCTTGCGGATGACTTCCGGCGGCGCGATGACCCAGGCCAGACGCAAGCCGGGCGCCAGCAGCTTCGAGAAGGTGCTCAGGTAGATGACATTGCCGCTGTAATGTCCGCCGTTGGGACCGCGGAACTCACTGTCCAGCGCCACAACGGAGGGGATGTGCTCGCCTTCATAACGCAGCTGGCCGTACGGATCGTCCTCCACGATCGGGACCCCGTACTTGTCGGCCAGCTCGACGAGCTTGATGCGCCTCTCCAGGCTCAGCGTGGAGCCGCTCGGGTTCTGGAAGTTGGGCAGGATGTAAATGAACTTCGGTCCGATGCGCAGCGCGGCTTCGAGCTCGTCCACGATCATGCCGTGCTCATCGGCGCGGACCGGGATGTACTGGGCGCCGTAGGCATTCCAGGCCTGCAGGGCGCCCAGGTAGGTGGGTGATTCACATACGATGTAATCGCCGCGGTTGAGGAACAGACGTCCAATGAAATCGAGCGCCTGCTGGGAGCCGGAGGTGATCAGGATGTTGTCCGGAGTCACTTCTACGGCGTAGCGGGCGGTATGCCGGGCGATCATTTCCCGCAGGGGACGATAACCTTCCGTGGTGCTGTACTGCAGCGCCTGCGGACCGAAATGGTCGAGCACATAGTTGCAGGCTTCGCGGAATTCCTTGAGCGGAAAGACTTCCGGTGCGGGCAGGCCGCCCGCAAAGGAAATGATGTCCGGCTGCTCGGTCAATTTGAGCAGTTCTCGGATGACCGAACTTCCCATCTTCTGCATTCGGTGGGCATAACGATATTCCCAGGGTGTTTGCATTTGTTCTCCTTGAAATGGATTGCAGGGTGGTCCCTGACAGTTCACTATGAAGATAAAAAAAGCCTGACAGGTATACGTGTACCCGTCAGGCGTGTGAGCCTGTTGACATAAGAATGTCAAGTAGGAATAGTGCCAGTATTCGTCCCATGGCAACCCATATCTTACCTAATTTTCCCTCATCCTGCAATTGACGATTGACCTATGATTCGTATGATTGATGAAACTGTAAGGTTATACTTGTATAGAAACCTTGTGAGACCTGGAGCAAAGGAGGCACTCATGACCAGTGGGATCATGGCATTCTTACACCATGTGGCGGCATTTGCCCTGACTGCCGCGATCGTATATGAACACACGATGTTCCATAAGGACCTTACCCTGGCGGAGGCGCGCAGGATCCAGCGGATGGATATCGTCTATGGGGTCTCGGCCGGATTTCTGGTGATCGTCGGGCTCCTGCGGGTGTTCTACTTCGAGAAGGGAGCCCCGTTCTACGCCCAGAACTGGTTCTTCTGGACGAAAATGCTTGGGTTTGCCGTGGCGGCCCTGCTTTCTGTCTACCCAACGGTCCGCTTTGTTTCGTGGAATAAATCCTTTGCGAAGAACCAGGCCCCCGAGATCTCGGACCGGGACGCCTCCCGCATCAAAATGCTGCTGCGATTGGAGCTGCTGGCCATCCTCCTGATCCTTTTTTCCGCGGCGATGATGGCGCGCGGTGTGGGGATGATGCAGTGAATAACTCCGATCCGCTTTCCACCCTGCTGGCGAGCCTTGCCGGTGAGGAATACTGCTATCTGACGACCAGGGGCCGTGTCACCGGCCGCCCGCACGAGATCGAGATCTGGTTTGGCGCCCGCGGCCGAAGTATCTATCTGCTCTCCGGCAGCCACTCATCCGATTGGCTGAAAAACCTGCGCAGGGAACCGGCGGTCAGCGTGCGGATCGCGGAGCATGTTTTTTCGGGGACAGCCCGTCTGGTCGGCGATAAAGAAGAGGAAATGGCAGCCCGCTACATGCTGGCCGAGAAATACCAGGAATGGGAAGAGGGGAAAAAGCTCAGTCAATGGGCGCGGACCGCCGTTGTCGTGGGGATTGACCTGCACGAGACAGAATCGATTTAGCTGAAATTATGGATTCCAACGAGCGATTTTGCGGATGAGCGTTCTCAAGCAGGAACGTTGTCCCCGGAATAGTCTCCACGACCTGGGAACATAATCCTGGTGGAGGGTGTATTCCTTCGGACCTGTAAACATTACGATCCAGGAGAAAAGGATGAACACAAACCGGCTTCCGCTCATATTGACTCTCGTAAATGTCCTGCTTTTGATCGCCGTCCTGATCCAGGGCAGGATGATTGCCAGTGATGTCCCGGATGTCCTGCGGGTGCGGGCGTTCGAGCTTGTGGATGAGGATGGCCAGGTACGTGCCCAGTTTAGTGTGGAAGAGAGCGGCGAGGTCGTCTTCCGCCTGCGGGATGAGCACGGAGTCATCCGCGTCAAGCTGGGCGCTTCGCAGGAGGGCTCGGGACTGGTGCTGATCAACGATCAGACGGAGCCGGGCGTCCAGATCCTGGCCCGGCCGGGCGAAACGGTCCTGACCCTGAGCGAGCAGGGCGGCGAGAAGCAGGTGATCATCGAGCCCTAGGCAGGATTCGGGGCCATGGAGCGCTGGAGACGGCGCTCAACGGAGTAGAGGCACCACTTAATCCGAGTGAAGAGCTCACTTTACAAAGTAGAGGCGCAACTTAATCAAATGAAGAGCGGACTCAACTAAATGGAAAGAACTGCTTCCCGAAAGGAAAAAACGAACAATCATATATCCTCCGCATCCGAGCAGACACGGAGGATATATTCATGACAGAAGAGGATCTACTTGATCCGTAACAAGTGTTGGATGGCCGGGCCCACCCCAGTTCCCATGTTGTTGACCCCGATAAGGATGTTATCTGTGCCGAGATCAAGCACACTTGCCCTCAGGCTGCCACCGATAACCTGGCAATCGTGCGTGCCTTCGCCTAGGATTAATGGATAGTCGCTCACCGCCTGGGTGTTGTTCCCCAGGAACAAACAACTGTTTCCGGCTCCTAAAACCGGCTCAAAATCAATGCCGACCTCTCCTTCAAACTGATTGTTGGCGAAAAGGAAGTGTGACCCGGTAATTTCGGGGAGTATGCTGTTGTAGAAAACAGCTCCAAAGTGTGGCATTCCATTATTCTCTTCGAAAGTCACCTGATTCTTTGTGAATACCAGACTGCTCTCCTCCAGATCGTATCCATCCATGGCAAACATAGTATTCACATAGGTATTTTGGGTAATCGTCGCGGATACATCCAACAAATTCGCAACCGGCGTCCCGTAGTGCATGGTCTTAAAGGTGGACCTTTCGATGAACAAGGAACCAGAGATAGGCAGGTTGGAGTCCCCATTCCATCCCCACATGTATACTCCATTCCCCAGGTTTAAGGGTGCAGTGGGGCTGTCTTGTAATTCCCCATCCATGGTTATATCACGCACCACTACATCGGCATGTGTTCCGAAGACGCCAATCCCGAACATTAATCCTGTCATGGGAGGATCTATTCCCCAGATGGTCCATGGTGTGGTGCCAGTGCCCGTGACGAAAATGCTCAAGTCATGGATCTGATATGCTCCATCGAAAAAGGAAAACAGTGATGGCCAGGGATTGGTAGCCGAGGGCGGTTCCAAATAGTAATCCACTGGTGTGACATACATGTCCTGCACATTGTAGATCCGGGTTTTCTCCGCGCCTGCTCCCGAAAATGTGCCGTGAAAATTGTAGACCACAATTTGTGAGGTGTGAAAGATTCCCTTGGCCAGAGTCACTTGCTTTCCCGGCCCGGTCGCGACTGCAAGATCGAATGCGCACTGAATATTGTCAGTGTCATCCGCGCCGGAAGGCAGAATAAGAATTACCTGCCCGTCCTGCGATACAAAATCGGAATTGCATACCGTATCCGCGGATGCCGTCTGTGCGGTTAATGACAGGCTGGCAACAATGACGATAACAGAGATGACAGTAAGAAACAGTTTTTTCCTCATTTTAGGCTCCTTTCATTGGGAGTATTGAACATGTTCTTCCACCTTAGCAGAGGCAGAAAAAACAACCGATACTTTATTTTGTCAATACAGCGTGAAATAAGCGGGAAATTTTCAGGCGCCCCTTGGCCGTTTCAATAACTACAACCAGTTACCTTCTTTCATAACTTCGCACACAGCCTCATGTAAAGTTAAAAGGCTTCCCCCGTTCCAAGCCTTTTCAAATGCCGCTTTTTCAAGCTGATTCCTGCAGAGTTTCAGATACCCTTGTATTTCTCTTTGATCCACCACAAACAAGATCTTCTGATCTGTTTTGACATCCGATTGCAGGCTTTCAGGTTGCGCGAAGAATGCGCCAAACAGACGTGCAGCAAGATCCAGATTGTCACGAAGAACTGCAAGAGCCGCATGTCCGGCTAAAAAATGTACCTGCCCATGTTTCAGATAAAGTTCCCTACTCGCATTC
>DATAKV010000348.1:0-6459 GCA_036261375.1 Anaerolineales bacterium | reverse complement strand
TGCGGCATGCCGCGCGGCTGGAAGAAAAACGACCCGGCCTCTGCCTGCCTCCGTTCCTCGCCCCAGAACATGTCCAAGGCGCCTTCCAGGATCCGGATCGCCACATCTTCCGCGTAGTGGATGTGAAGCGCTGTTTCGTAGCCGGTTGGGAGCAGTACGTCGAACAAATTGAAGGCGCCCCCGGTCTGTTCGGCGCTCGCCTGGATGGAGACCCGCGCCCCCAGCGAGTGCAGCCTGTTTTCGGTGCCGCTCAGCGTATACGGTTTGGCCTGAAGGTATGTCTTTTTCATGCCCGTATTAAACAGTACCGGCCCGCTTCGCGGGTCACACAGGGGTGCTACAAAAAGTGTTACAATTTTTTTGGGAGAAGGGAGTATCATGCATACATTTGGGGAATGGCTTCGCGCACAACGCAGCCAGCGCAAGCTCACGCGCCAGGAGCTTGCCGCCCGCATCGGGTGTTCCGTGGCGATGCTCCGCAAGCTGGAGGACGACGAGCGCCGGCCGTCTGCTCAGATTGCCGGGTTGATCGCAGACAGCCTGAATATCCCCATGGACGAGCGCGCGACGTTCGTCAAGGTCGCGCGTGGAGAGCTGCCGATGGCGCGGCTCGTTGTCCCCTCGAAGCCGGCCGCCTCTCCGGCGCGCATCCATCTCCCTGCTTTACCGACACCGTTGATCGGCCGCCAGCAGGAAGTGGCTGAGCTCAGCAGGCTGCTGGGCGACCCCGGGTGCCGCATGCTGACCCTGGTGGGCCCCGGGGGGATCGGCAAGACCCGCCTCTCGATCGAGGCCGCACTGCAGGTCCAAAACCTCTTTGCCGACGGCGTGTATTTCGTCTCTTTTGCGCCCATCCACTCCACCCGTTTCATCGTTCCGCTGATCGCCGACTCCCTTGGGCTTACCTTTCAGGGGGACCTGCCCGCCGAGTCACAATTGCTCAACTACCTGCATGAAAAACAGATCCTCCTGCTTGCCGATAATCTCGAGCATCTCTTGAGTGATCCGGCGGTGACCGGCCTGTTCAGCGAAGTACTGGGGCATGCCCCAAAGCTGAAGCTGCTCGTCACCTCGCGCGAGTCGCTGGGCGTGCAGGGCGAATGGGTGTTCGACGTCCCGGGTCTGCCGATCCCGGAAGACAGGCAGGTGGAGGGTACCGCTGTGGAATTGTTCCTGCAGCGCGCCCGCCGCGCCCATGTGGGCTTCGATGCGACAACCGAAGACTATCCTTGCATGATTCGCATCTGCAGGCTCGTCGACGGGATGCCCCTGGGGATCGAGCTGGCCGCCGCCTGGGTGCGAACCCTGACCTGCGAGGAGATCGCCGGCGAGATCGAGCACGGGCTGGATTTCCTGTCGCTCTCTGCAAAAGATATGCCCGCACGCCATCGTTCCATGCGGGCGGTCTTCGACCATTCCTGGGAGCTGCTCCCCTCCGAGGAACAAAACGTATTGCGCCAGCTCGCCGTATTTCAAGGCGGATTTTCACGCGAGGCGGCTCAGCAGATTGCAGGAGCCACGCTCCCCTTGCTTTCAGCGCTGATGACCAAATCGCTGATCCGGCGCAGCGGGACCGGCCGGTACGATCTGCACGAGCTGGTCCGGCAGTACGCATCCGAACACCTGGTCAGGCACCCCGGCCTCCGGGAGGAAGCGCTGGCCCGTCATGGCCGGTACTTCATGCAATTCCTGGGCGGTGAGGACGGCGCCCTGCGAAGCTCCACGCAGCGCGAAGCCCTCGCCAGGCTGGCCACCGATATCGACAACATTCGCAGCGCCCGGGAATGGGCGCTTGCCCGGGGGGAGTTTTCCCTGATCAAGTCCACCCTGCGCGCCTGGCTGATCCTGTTCGATACCCTGGGCTGGGTGCAGGAGGCACTCGAGTATCTGGGCCGGGTCAGGGATGCCCTGGAATCGAAACCGTCGCTGACCGGCGAGGAGCAGGTTGCGCTGGCCCATGTGCTCTCCTCCCGTTCCCTGTTCGCCTATCGCGCCGCCCGGATGGAACAGGCGAGCGTCATGCTTGGCCGCAGCCTTGCCATCCTGCGCTCTCTGGACGCACCGCAGGTCCTGGCCGAAGCGCTGGCACACTCCGGCATCATCGCACTTACGGCAGGAAATTTTGCAGCCGCGCTGGAATTCTTCAGGGAGGGACTGCAGGTGGCGAGAGCCTGCGGCGATCGATGGTATGCGGCCTTGTGCCTGACCGAAGTGGTTGCGGTCAGCATGTTCACCGGTGACGAAACCAACGCCCACGAACAATTCCAGTCTGCGGTGGAGGCCTGGCAAGAAACAGGCGACACGCGTATGACTGCCTTTGGTCTGAATTTCCTGAGCCTGGGTGCGATTGCCCTGGGGAAATACGACGAGGCCCGGGCCGCCCTGGAGGAAAGCGTCGAGATCAACAGGTCTGTTGGAGATCGCTGGGGGCTGGGGATCTCCTACCGCGGGCTGGGACTGGTCGCACAGGCACAGGGGGACCACGCACTGGCACTGGACTCCCTGCACCAAAGCCTGAAGATCTTCAGCGAGTTCGGCTCCCGCTGGGATGTCGCCCGGGTGCTTTCCGAGCTGGGGCACAGCACGTTTGCCCTGGGGAACGAGGCCGAAGCCGAATCGTTCTGGCGCCAGTCTTTGCGGATTGCCAGGGAATCGGACGGGATCCTTACAACCATGGATGCACTGTTTGGCTTCGCCAGCCTGCTTGCAAAACGCGGCGATCACAGGGACGCTCTTCAGCTGCTCCTGATCTGTCTCAACCATCCCTCCACCGTAGCGGAAACAAAAGGCCGGGCGAAAAAACTGGCTGCCGAAGTACAGGCGAAACTAACCCCGCATGAAATTCGATCTGCGGAGACGTTTGCAGAAGAGACGCCCTTCGAAGCGGTTGTCAATGGGATACTGGGGCAAACCAAAAAGTTGTCAGAGACAAATTAATAGTTTGAACATTTCTCTCTCATCCGGCCGGTGAAGCGGCCCTTCCCTCCATTTCTCTACACGAAGCCAACCGTCACCAAACGATAACTGGCTGTAAAGTGGCCTGCGCAAAATGGGGGCTATACTCCGAGCAGAACCCACCTGGGGCTGCGCAGGCACGCTGACGGGGGACACGGCCACGGGTTCGCCCGTGGCAGAACAGAAAGACAGCCGGGCATTTACCACCTTATACTGACCTTATACTCACATGCTTATTCCCTGCCTGTTTCCCAGCCATCTCCTCCCTGAAAGGAACACTCCACCATGGCCGAAGTCGACCTCCACGATCTTTTCAAAAGACTGCGCGGCAAGATCGGCGGGCTGGTCTTCCGCCGCCTGCCGCATGGGAGCACCGTCGTCAGCGGCGTATCTTCAAGGAACGGACCCAGTTTGCCAAGTGGGCGGCGAAGGAATACCCGTTCTATGCCCGGCTGGCGGCGGAGCGGCCGATGATCAGCGCCTACAACATGGCCCTGGCCGACAGCTCCCACCCTCCGGTCATCCACCGCATCCTGCGCAGGGATGGGCGCATCCTGGTCCAGGCCAGCGACGATGTGCTGGTTGCAAAGGTCAATGTATCGGTCAGCGATGAGCATGGCAAGCTGCTGGAATGGCTCGAAGCACTTCCCCTGGAGGACGACTGGTGGGAGTGCGTCCCGCAGTGGGAGGGCAGGATCACCGCCCATGCCTGGGATATCCCGGGCAACAAGGCCCGCCTGGAGATGGTAGAGCCGTAATTGGGCGAGAGTGCAAATAAAAAGACCACCTTGTCAGATAGTCTATAAGTAGTGCCGAGGGGGAGATTTGGACTCCCGACCAAGGGCTTATGAGTCCCCTGCTCCTTCGTCATGGTACGAATCGATAAATAGTAACAATGTGTAAGGGGCCTTTTAAAGCCAGACGGATTATGAAGTTTTGCTTAATAGCGGTTCGATCTGGTCCCACAAATTCGGTACATCCAGCGCCTCTCCAAAGGATTTCACCCATTTCTCAACCCGGCTTTTATCTAAAGCTGGATATTTCATACCAATCGTGCGAATGTCGTCCAAATCCTTGGGACGACGAGCAACCGCTTTCATAATGATCAGGTCTTCGGGGGTCGGCAGGCGAATCGCCAAACCCGCGAAGGAGCGGGTACTGGCTCTTTTGACCATCTCTTCTTCAAAAGGAAGTATACCCAGGGATATATCTACATCAATTTCCGTCGGGCGATGTTGCAGTAACAGGACCCGGTTTTTTCGCGCAAAGTCAGCAGCGTCCGAAATACGAGGAAAGATGTCCTCCTCTTGAGCAAGGTCAAGAAATTGAGGGATATCTTGTGTGGAAAGTAGGAATACAGCATCGATATCGGCGGTAAAACGTGGTTGCCCCAAAAAGCCTACTGCAATGCCCCCGATAATTACGCCCTGTTCATTTACCTTTCCAAGGAGTCTCTGCAATGCTTCAATGACTGCTCGAAATGGTTCAAGGCTATTATCCAGCTTCATAGCTCGTCTTCAGTTTTGCCCACCGTAGGATGACTTCCATTTCACCACCATCCCGGTCGAATTCCATGCCGGTTTCGATAGCAAAACGGACAATGGCGTTTAGTTTCCGCCAATGGTCTTCCAGGGTCATGGCGCGTAATTCCTGCCGCTCGACTTCCTCGACGGCCTTCCAGCGGTCCTTGTAGAGGCGGATGTTGCCAACGTCCATAGATGCAATTATAGCATGCTGGAAAAACTTCATTCGGCCCTGGTCATCCCTACCTGGCTCAACTGAGATGGATACGATTTAATCGTATAAAAACAAAATTGTCCTCACACAGATCGGCGGGGCAGGAGAATAAAAAAGGCCACCTTACGGTGGCCTACCAAGTGTGCCGAGGGGGAGATTTGGACTCCCGACCAAGGGCTTATGAGTCCCCTGCTCTACCACTGAGCTACCTCGGCATGGTGGCCTGCCCCGCATGTTCCTGGCGGGGGAGCGCCGGTTATATTACTATGGGAAATGGGGTTTGTCAACAGAGGTGCGTATATTTTATGTAAAGCTCTTATAAACCAATACTCAATGTCTAATTTCCAGGGGATTGGCACACCGCTCCTCGCAACGACAGAATACTCCTATATAATGAGGCCCGGAGGCGTGCTGGTCAATGAAGATCCTTGTGCTGCATAACGATGTGACGGAACGCTCGCTGATCGAGCAGGTGCTGCAGGCCAACGGGCATGATGTTGCCATCGTGGAGGACAGCGACATCGCCTTCCAGACGCTCCAGGAGGGGGAGATCCGCTTTGTGATCGCCGACCGGGCCGCCGCCGACCTGGACGGAAGGAGTCTCATCCGCCGCATCCGTGATGCCCGGCCCCCCTACTACATTTACATCTTATTACTCACCCCCAGGGTCCAGGAGACGGACGTCACCCAGCCGAGCGCCGGGGCCGACGACTTCCTGCGCAAGCCGGTCGAGCCGGCCGAGCTGCTGTCCCGCCTGCGGATCGGGATACGCATCCTGGGCATGACCGACCATGCGGCCGTCGCCCGGGACACGCTCGAGCGGGTCGCCATGTACGATACGCTGACCGGGATGCTGAACCAGAAAGCCTTCGTCCGGTTCTCGCGCGGCGAGCTGGAGCGGGCCCGCCGCACACAGTCCCCGCTCAGCCTGATCGCGCTCGATATCGACAATTTCAAGGCGATCAACGAGCGCTACGGGGAGAACATCGGCAACGACGTGCTGATCGTCGCCGCCCAGGGCATCCGCGAAAAGAGCCGCCCGTACGACGGCGTAGGCCGTTACCAGGCCGACACGTTCCTGATCATCCTGCCGGGGGTCATTGCCCAGGATGCCGAGAAGGTGGCCGGGCGGATCCTGAACAGCATCCTCAACACCGAGATCTCCCTGCTGGACGGGACGGTCGTCCGGGTGCAGCTCAGCGCCGGGATCGCCTGCGCGGTCCGCATCACGGCGGCGACGGAGATCGAGGCGCTGATCGAGCGGGCTATCGAAGCCATGGGCCAGGCCAAGCGCGAAGGCGGCAACCAGTCCGCAGCGGTGTTTGTGTAGTTTCTGTCATTGCCCCGGCGAAAGCAGCCGGGGTTGCGAGGAGGGCGCTAGCCCGACGAAGCAATCTCCTCGCCAGAGAAAAACTGTAGCTTCTCAAAGTAAACGACTTAACCAAGTCTTGTCATCCTGAACCTTGTTTTTAGCGGAGCGAAGACCTCCATGTTGCCATAAGAGACTCTTCGGTCGCGTAGGAACACTCCCTCAGAGTGACATGGTTTTGAGATGACTGGTTAATTCAGAATATCCACTGCAATAAGAACAGCGCCGCCATGCCGGCCAGGATGGTGACCAGGGTGTTCCGGCTGAACCAGGCCACGGCGATGGCAAACAGGCCGGCCAGCAGGCGCTCGTTGCCCAGGGAGAGATCCAGCATATCCTCGCGCAGGAACAGCTCCGGGAACACGATCGCCGAGAGCACGGCCGGGGGGACGTAATGC
>DATAKV010000326.1:0-3722 GCA_036261375.1 Anaerolineales bacterium | reverse complement strand
ATGACCATATTTGGAACAGGGCTAGGAAAATATCAGGCGGCCGTGAACTGCCCCATCATTCCATTATCCTCATGCTCCAGGATGTGGCAGTGATACATGTACATCCCGGCGTGCGGCCCAAAGGTCATGGCGATTTTCACGCGCTCGCCCGGCCAGACCAGCACGGTATCCTTCCAACCATTATCGACTAGGCCCTGGTTAATGGTCGCATAGCTGCTCATGGTGGACGGCGTTCGCTGTAAGACCTGGAACTGGACGTTGTGCATGTGCATGGGATGGGGGATGGGTGTGTTGTTGATCCACTCCCAGGCCATCGTGTCGTGAAGGTGGACTATCTCATCTTCGGCCACTTCCATCATCTCGAAGACCCGGCCGTTGATCGTCCAGGTCATCATGCTCATATCGAGCGAGAAGGGACGCGGTGAGGAAAAGTTCGGGACGTTACCGGCGTTGTATACGACCGAGAGCGGCGGCAGGGGTCCAAGCGCAGGCCGGGAGCCGGCCCTGCGTCCCACGTTGACAGTCAGGATATCAAAGGCAGAGCCCATCGGCAGACCGCCCATCATCCCACCTCCGCCTCCACCCATGCCCCCGCCTCCCATGCCTCCGCCACCTCCGCCCATCATCCCGCCGGGCTCGAAGGACAGGCTGCGCAGGACCACCTGTTTGCGGGCCAGGGCGGTAAAGTCTGCCCACAGGTCGATCCGCTCGCCGGGCATCAGCATCACGTAATTGCGCGTGGCTACCGCAGGGAGTATGCCGCCGTCCGTGCCGATCACCTGCAGGGGCATGCCGTTGCTCCAGCCAAGCTTGTAGGTGCGGGCATTCGAGCCGTTCAGGATGCGCAGCCGGTAGGAACGCGGCTCAAGCGAGAAAACTGTGTTGGGTTTGCCGTTGACCAGGATGCGGCTGCCCAGGTAGCCCCACATATTGTTCGGGTTGTAGAGGATCTGGTTGGCGCTGTCGAAGTTGCGGTCCTGGATTATCACAGGGATATCATTGGCGCCCGTGCTTGCGCCCGGAACGGCCAGCGCTTCCTCATCGTCCCAGATGTATAGTAAACCTGCCATGCCCATGGCCACCTGTTCAGCCGTGCGCATGTGCGGGTGGGGATGGAACCAGTACGGCCCGGCACGGTCGATGACCTCGAACTCGTAGACCTTCGTCTGTCCCGGCCCGATCGCAGACATCGGATGGCCGTCGGCATCTTCGGGAACGCGCGGGCCGTGTGGATGGATCACGCTGTCTTCGGCCAGCTGGTTGTGGAAGTAGATGCGCAGCTTCGTGCCGGTTTTCGCCCGCAGGATCGGGCCCAGGTAGCTGCCCGGGACGGCCTGGACGGTGACGCCCGAGCCGCTCAACAACTGCCCTTCATAGCTCCATACTCGGGTCTGCGAGCCGGACAAGATCTGAACGTACTTTTCCTTCGCCGTGATCGCGATCTCGGCATCCGGGACGAAAGGCTCCATCTGCGAAGGAAGTCGAAACCCGCTCGCGAGCATGGCCGTTGCGCTCACACCCACCAGTCGCAGAAATTCTCTCCGGCTGATCGTTTGTCTTCTCATCTGTTTCTCCATATGGACGGTTGTCCGTCCGGGGAGGATGTCTCCTCCCCGGTTGTGTTATCTCTGGAAGTAGCCATCTGAGAGCGTTTGGAGGAACTCGACGATCATATTGACCTGGGGCCTCGGGAACATCCCCAGCGGGGTGCGGTTCTGGTCCACTTCCGGGGGCGGGAACATGCTTTCCATGCCCTCGCATCCCATGCCGCCTCCCATTCCCATGCCTCCGCCCATGCACCCGCCGTTATCCATCATGCCGCGCCAGTGATAGAAGAGTACAATCTCCTCCAGCGATTTGAAGTAGCCATTGTGACCGTAGGCTTTCACGAAATCAGCCGCTGGACGCAGGTCCACGTTGCGCAGCGTGGGCACTTTGAACTTGCCCATCTCCGGCTCGTAGGACTCCGGCCCGTAGCCGGCGCTCTTCAAGTAACCGCCAAGGCCGTAATCCACCCAGTTTTCTCCGTCCGGGTTCCAGGCGGGGGGCATCGAATAAAAGGGATTATCCGGGTTCTTTGGAACGCCGATGTTGTCATAACCAAAGTCGGTGAACAACGGATAACCATCGGGACCTGGCTCAAGTGAATGACAGGAGGCGCAGTCAGCCCGGCTGGGATCGTTGAAGACGGCCAGGCCCTGCAACTCAGTATCATTCAACCCAAAATTGCGGAACGTCGTCCATCGGTCCGGATCCATACCGCCACCCGGGCAGCCCATCCCACCACCCATGCCGCCTCCGCCCATTCCGCCGGATCCACACTTGATCCGGGTCACATCCTTCCCGGCTGCCGTAGCATTGTCCCAGAACAGGTCGAACTTCGAGCTGAAGGGGTTGACTTCCGCGCTTCGTTCATAGGCGGCTACCGAGCGGCCGATCTTTTCATAGACACCGGCGACATCCTTGGCACAATCGAGCGAGCCGGCACCCCAAACTTCCTCGAACAGCCCGGCATAACCTGACTTCTTCACTTTGACGCATAGAACCTGAGCCTGGGGGATCGCCTGCTCGAGCGGGTTAAGGAACGGTCCCTGTGCCTGTTCGGCCAGAGGATCGCCCAGGACGGCACCGGTCGCCCGGCCATCCCAGAACATGCCGCCGAACCAGCCGTCATCTTCCAAATTGAAGTGGAAAACCGGACTGTCGCCCGCGTATGCGGATGAAGGCGGCTTTCGATTTCCAAAATGATTGGGGATGGCGCCCATGTACACCGCACCCGCGGCATTCAAATCCGAATCGGATCCCGTAAACCCTGTCTCCGGCGCGTGACATGTGGCACACGATTGTGTACCGGTGGCAGACAATTCCTCATCGAAAAAGATCGCCTTCCCCAGTGCAATCATCTCCTCTGACTCAGAATCCTGTGCCAGGGCAGACGACTGCAAAGCCATGGAAAAACCGAATACAAGAGCCAGCGTGAGCAGGACGAAGATCAACTTTTTCATTTGAGCCTCCTTTTCCTTTCATATATGGGTTCGGCTACAATCATCATACAAAGCAGATCATCATTCTTATAGAACAATTTGTCATTTATACTTTACACAAACATCCTGTTTTTTTGCTCTGGAGAGAGGGGAGCTCTCCAGAGCAAATTCTTGGATAGGATCCAGGATGCTTCGGGAAAGGAAACTTCGCTTTCCCGAAGCAAAACTCCGTTATTTCTATCTGGCGGTTGTCACGTTAAGAACCGGCGACCAGGGGAAGGGGCCTGCTCCTTCATTAAAGCCGTTGTAGGCAAGTACCCGGATGTAATACCTGGAGTTCCGCCTGAGACCAGTGATGTTATAAGACATGGTATCAGGACCGGCGTTAAAGGTCATTGTATTGCCGCTAAAGCTGCTGTTCGTGGCAACCTGAATCGTGAAGCCGGTCTCGTTGTTGGAATTATCCAGCCAGCTGAGGGTGAAGCTCGTCTGGTTGAGGTTGCTCACGACCAGGTTGGACGGGGCGGCAGGCGGTGTTGCATCGGCAGGTATCGTTGCAGCTGCTGTGTTCGAGTAGGCAGAAGAACCATTGGTACTGACGGCTGCCACGCGGTAAGTGTAGGTGTAGCCTCCCAGGACAGCCAGGTCGGTGTAAGCGGCCGTGCCGGCCGGAACGTTAGCAAGCAGGGAGAAGGTCACGCCGTCGGTGGCCCGTTCGATCACAAAGCCGGTCTCGTC
>DATAKV010000322.1:0-1816 GCA_036261375.1 Anaerolineales bacterium | reverse complement strand
CCATATATCCTTCGTGAGGAATCGTCCCATGCCAGGAGCATAGAATCTTGCCCTGAGATACACCAACTCATTGTAATCCCCAGTATATTCATCTTCGCAATGCTAACCCATGTTGAAGCATCTCACTTGCTAATATAGGGGCTGCTGTAGTGGATCTTCCATGCCATCGTGCTTATAGATGCCGTATGTCTTCCTGCTAAATTATTCTTACCTTACCTGCGGATTTTGATCGGGGTACTTTTCGAACTCCGAGGTCTTTATTCGAACCATTTACTCCACCGGGTCTTCGGGATGCTCCCTGTTCCACCTGGCATAGACCTCCTCGGCCGTCATACCGATGTTTTTCTTGTTCCGGATGCGCCCTCGGAATGCTTTGGAAGTGTTCAATTCCTTCTTTAGTCTGCGGTCGAGGCGGTGCGCCACATCGAACACGCCCAGGTAGTTGATGTTCGGCAGGTAGGTCCCCAGCCCTTCAAGCTTGACTCCGCGACCTAGCCGCAGGAAATAGACGATCGTCACCTGCAGCTCGAGCAGCACGCGGATCACATCCGATGGCTGAAGGCCGGTGCGGCCGGCGATATGCTCCGCCACTTCGCGCCAGTCGGCGGTCTCACCATATTCGATCTGGGGACGGTAATGGTTAAGGGAGGATATTCGGGATGCCATAAGTTCACTCCTAGCAGGGATCGAAAATCAACAGGTACTTTTTAGCAAGCAAAACGGTTAAACTTTCATTCTTCTTTATAGATTTTACCAACATCCCGTCAGGATCTTGGCCATATCCTGCCAGGATATGACAATATGGCTGGCAGGATAGGATTGGTCATCCCTATAATCCAGGGAAACTTGTTGATAGGAAAGAGAGAAAAACACCTGATCAGAAAAGAAACTTCTTCCCCGCTTAGTGCACATGCTCGGAGCAATCGTTCATTTGGCCGGTTTGGTTTCTTCCTTCTTCAGAAGTTCCGACACCTGCTCACGCGTAGGCAAACCTGCCTGTGCGCCCAGCTTTGTGGTCGTGAGTGCGGCGGCTGCACTTGCCAGCGCGCCGAGCTCCGGCCAGGGAAGTCCCTCGAGCAGCCCAACAGCCAGTCCGGCGGCAAACGCATCCCCGGCGCCGGTCGCGTCGATGCTCCGGACAGGTATCTTCGGGAACCAGTAATCCTGCTCGGGGGTGAGGATCAAATTCCCTTCGTCACCGGCCTGCACTGCGACAGCACCCACCCCCCGCTCGATCAGGCGCTGCGCCGCCTCGCGTGCCGAATCCCGGTCTTTGCTCAGGATCCCCGTCAGGGCCTCCGCTTCCCGTGCATTCGGCTTGATCAGGCTGACAAGCTGCATCAGCTCATCAGGCAGTGAAGTGGGCGGGGAAGGATCGAGAAGCACTTTTGCCCCTGCTTCCCGTGCGAGCCGTGCTGCCAGCAGAAGAGTCTCCAGCGGCACCTCCAGCTGAGTAAGAAGAACTCGCGCAGACTGAATCGCGCTCCCTGCCCGACGGACCTGGTCCACGCTGAGCTCATCGTTCGCACCCGGAACGCTAAGGATCTGCTTTTCACCATCTCCCCCGACCAGGACCAGCGCTACGCCGGTGTGATCGGTATTGTCCCGCACGATGAATTTCGTGGCTACACCCTCTTCTTTTAGTCTTTTCACAACCTCCCGGCCCCGCCTGTCCGCTCCGACCCGAGCGATGAAGGCTACGCGGGCGCCGAGCCGGACCGCGGCCACTGCCTGATTTGCACCCTTCCCTCCGGGCGCCTCCTGGAACAGATCGCCCTTCGCCGTTTCTCCAGGCTTTGGCAGTTTCTCGCCACGA